>CAYNFA010000236.1:0-6327 GCA_964396345.1 uncultured Thalassobaculum sp. | reverse complement strand
ACCGTCACCAAGGGCAAGTCGATGGTGGCCGAGGAGATCGGCCTCAACGAGTTCCTGGAAGCGAACGCGATCGAGCCGGTGGAGACGGATCTTGGCGAGTACATAATCCAAATTCGCCACGAGCCGCCGAGCCACATCATCGCGCCGGCGATTCACCTGACGCGCGAGCAGATCGCCGAGGATTTCCGCCGCCACCACACCGAGCTCGACCCGGCGCGCCGACTGGAGGAGCCTCGCGACTTCACCGACGAGGCGCGCGCGCAGTTGCGCGATCGCTACTTCGAGGCTGATGTCGGTATCACCGGAGCCAACTTCCTGATCGCCGAAACCGGCTCCACCGTGATCGTCACCAACGAGGGCAACGGGGACATGACCCAGCTCCTCGGCAAATGCCACGTGGTGGTCGCCAGTCTGGAGAAGGTCGTCCCGACCCTCGACGACGCGGCCACGATCCTGCGGCTGTTGGCGCGCTCGGCGACCGGTCAGGAAATGTCGGTCTACACCACCTTCTCGACCGGGCCGCGCCGACCTGACGACCTTGATGGCCCCGAGGAATTCCACGTGGTGCTGCTCGACAACGGCCGCTCGGCGATGCTCGGGACCCAGTTCCAGGACATGCTGCGGTGTATCCGCTGTGCCGCCTGCATGAACCATTGCCCAGTCTACGCCGCCGTCGGCGGCCACGCCTATGGCTGGGTCTATCCGGGGCCGATGGGAGCCGTCCTGACGCCGTCGCTGATCGGTGTCGAGGAGGCCGGGCATCTGCCGAACGCCTCGACCTTCTGCGGTCGTTGCGAGAGCGTGTGCCCAATGCGCATACCGCTGCCGAAGATGATGCGGCACTATCGGACCCGCGAGTTCGAGCGCGGGCTGGCGCCGCCGATGGCGAAGGGCGGACTGGCCGTGTGGGCGTTCCTGGCGACTCGCCCGACGCTCTATCGTTTCGTTACAGGAATGGCTGCGCGGGTGCTCGGCGCGCTCGGCCGACGCACCGGCCGTTTCAAGAGCTTGCCGCTCGCCGGCGGCTGGACGGGGGTACGGGACATGCCGGCTCCCGAGGGCCGCAGCTTTCACGCCCTGTGGGCCGAGCGGAGGGGCGGGCGATGAGCACCGCGCGCGACCAGATCCTCGGCTCGATCCGCAAATCCCTCGGTCGCGAGACGATGTCCGGTGAGGCCGCGGCCGAACTGCACCAGCGGCTCGCCAGGCCCGCCCAGAACCTGATCCCGGCCCGGACCGCCGGCCTCGATGCCGAGGCGATGGTGCGCCTCCTGGTGATCAAGCTCGGCGAAGGCGCCTGCACCGTCGACGACGTGGCGTCGATGTCGGAGGTGCCGGCCCGGGTCGCCGCTTGGCTGCAGCGCGAGAACCTGCCGGCCCGCTTGATCCAGGCGCCGGCGTTGAAGGATGGCCTCGATTGGTCGACGGCCCCGACCCTTGAGGTGACGACGGGCACTGCCGACGGCAGCGAGGACACCAGCGTGACACCCGCCTTCGCGGCAATCGCCGAGACCGGGACTTTGATGCTGCTGTCGGACGCCACCACGCCGACAGGCCTTAACTTTCTGCCCGAGAACCACATTGCGATTGTGCGCCGCAGCCAGGTGGTCGGGCCGCTTGAGGACGCCTGGTCGCGGCTGCGAGCGGCGCGGGCCCGCGCCGATGGCGATGGCCACACCATGCCGCGCAGCGTCAACCTGATCTCCGGGCCATCGCGCACCGCCGACATCGAACAACGCATCCAGATGGGCGCCCACGGGCCGCGCCGAATGCACGTGATCGTGGTCGACGGCTGAGCGTCCCGGGCACCGCCACCGCCATGAGCCGGCGTCGCCCTTCTCCCGACGAGATCGAGTTGTTCGATCGGGTGGTGTCGGACGTTGATCCCCTCAGGCGCCGCCACCGCGGAAAGGCGCCGGTCGAGCAGGCTGTGCCGCCCTCCCCGCCTCCACTGCCGGACAAGGTGCAGACAAAGCCGTTGCTGGCTCCGGCCGTCCCGCTTGCCCCGCCTCCGACCCCGCCCCTACCCGCGCCGGTCCCGGCCGGTCCCGCGCATCTCTCCGAGCACGCCCATGGCACCGCCCCCGGCATCGATCGACGCACCCAGCTTCGGCTCAAGCGCGGCCAGCTCGCGATCGAGGCCCGCCTGGACCTGCATGGGATGAGCCGGGAGCGCGCCCATGTCGGATTGAACGGGTTTCTGGCCCGACAGGCGGCGCTCGGCCGGCGCTGCGTGCTGGTGATCACCGGGAAGGGCCGCCCGACGCCGGAATGGGGATCCGAGGAGCGCGAGATCGGGGTCATCCGACGCGCCCTACCCGAATGGCTCGGCGATCATCCGAACAAGGAGCGGGTGCTGGCCTTCGCCCCGGCGATGCCTCAGGACGGCGGCTCTGGCGCCTGGTACGTGCTGCTGCGCCGGCGCCGGGAGGATGGGCAATCCGGGGGCGGCGGAGCGTGACACCGCTCGGTTTCCGACTGCGGAAACTGCGCGCGGCGCGCGGGGTCACCCTCGCCAAGATGGCAGTCGCGCTCGGCGTGTCGCCCGCCTATCTGTCGGCGCTCGAGCACGGCAAGCGCGGCGTCCCGCGGCCGGTCTTCCTCGAGATGATCAACGGCTACTTCAACCTTGGCTGGGACGACGCCGAGGATTTGCGGCATCTCGCGGGTATCTCCAACCCGCGGGTCGTCCTGGATACCGCCGGTCTCAGCCCCAAGGCGACGGAACTCGCCAACCGTCTGGCGGAGCGGATCGGAGAGCTCGACGACGCCCGCCTCGACACCCTGCTGGCCGAGATCGAGGAACCGTGAGCGTGCAGGCCCGTTAGAGGCCGAGCACGTCGCGCATGCTGTAAAGCCCTGGCTCCCGGCCCGCCACCCAGCGTGCGGCGGCCACGGCTCCATTGGCGAAGATGTGGCGGCCGCTGGCCCGGTGCCCCAGCTCGATCCGCTCCGCCGGTCCGGCAAACACCACGGTATGATCGCCGACCACATCCCCGCCCCGCATCGTTGCGAATCCGATTTGACCAGGAGTTCGGGGACCCGTGTGGCCCTCGCGCGACAGCACCGCAACGTCTTCGAAGCGCCGGCCTCGGCCCTGTGCCGCAGCCCGGCCGAGACCGACCGCGGTGCCCGACGGGGCGTCGACCTTGCGGTTGTGGTGCATCTCCACGATCTCGATATCCCAAGGCTCGCCAAGGGTCGTGGCGACCCGCTCGACCAGTGCCATAAGCAGGTTTACGCCAACGCTCATGTTCGGGGCGTACACCAGCGGGATCCGGGTGGCGGCGGAAGCGAGCTCGGCCTCCTGGGCGGTCGTCAGACCGGTGGTGCCGGTAACGAAGGGGGTCCCGGCGGCGGCGGCGGCGTGGGCGTGGGCGACCGCGGCGTCGGGCAGGGTGAAGTCGATCACCACATCGGCCTCGAGCAGCTCGACGATCCGGTCGGAGGTTGCCAGGCCGATCGGACTAAGACCGGCGAGCGACCCCGCGTCGGCGCCCAATTCGGCACTACCGTCCCTTACGCCGGCCGCGGCAAGCGTCACTCCCTCGGTCTCGACGACCGCCTTGACGATCATCCGGCCCATTCGGCCGTTAGCCCCGAACACCCCGATCCGAACGCTCATGCGACATCCTCCCATGCGGCGGCGGGCGGCCTCGCCCAGCCCCTGCTAGAGATCGGAGCATCACTGAACAATCGTCTAAAGAGAGACCTTTAATATCCTCGATATCATGTTACTTTCGGCTCGATATGCTCGACCGATCTACGGAGATTCTGCATGGACGTTGGCACCCTATGCCTCGGGGTCCTCAGCTTCGGCGAGACATCCGGATACGGTATAAGACGCGCGGTGGAAGATTGGTTCCGACACTTCGGGCAGGCCAGTCTGGGGGCTATCTACCCGGCTTTGGCGAAGCTTACCGCGCGCGGCGCGCTCGAGGTGGTGGGAGCCGCCGACGCCCCGCTCGAGAAGCGGGTTTTCCGGATCACCGACATCGGCCGAGCGGATCTGGCAGCCGCTGCGGCAGCCAGCGACGGCACCGAGGTGGTGCGCTCGCGGTTCCTGGCGGGAATGTTCTTCGCGCACCTGCTGCAGATGGACGACGTACACCGGCTGATGAACGAGCGGCTCGCCGGTTTGCGCGGCGAGCAGCGACGGCTGCGCAGCCTGCCGGCCGAAACCATGACCGAAGGCCAGCGCTTCACGATCCGCTATTCGCAGGCTGTGATCACCGCGGCGATCGATTTTCTGGAGCATGAGGGTCGAGCGATCGTCAACGCCATCGACCGAGAAAAAACGCCATAGAATCAAGGGAACTACCCTCAATACGTCGGCGCGCTACCGGGATCCGGCGGTATGTCCGGCAGCGTCGGTCCGCTAGTCCCGCAGATCGTCCCAGAGTTCCTTGACCTTGTCGAAGAAGCTGTGGCTCTGGGGGCTGGTGGTGTCGGTGCCGGCTTCGGAGGTGAACTCCTCCAGCAGCTCGCGTTGCCGCTTGGTGAGGTTCATCGGCGTCTCGACGGCGACCTCGACGTACATATCGCCGCGCGACGGACTGCGCAGCACCGACATGCCCTTTCCCTTGAGACGGAACTGGCGGCCGGACTGGGTGCCGGCCGGCACCGCCAACCGGGCGCGGGAGCCTTCGATGGTGGGGACCTCGATCTGGCCGCCCAGTGCCGCGGTCACCATGGCGACCGGCACCCGGCAATGGATATCCGCGCCCTCGCGCATGAAAATCGCGTGCGGATCGATCGACAGGAACAGGTAGAGGTCGCCTGGCGCGGCGCCGCGCATTCCGGCCTCGCCTTCCCCGGCGAGTCGGATGCGGGTGCCGTCCTCGACACCGGCCGGAATGTTCACCGACAGCGTCTTTTCCTTGCGCTGCCGTCCCGAGCCGCCGCAGGTCCGGCACGGGTTCTCGATGACCTGGCCGGCGCCGCCGCAGGCCGGGCAGGTTCGTTCAATGGTGAAAAAACCCTGCTGGGCCCGCACCTTTCCAGCGCCATGGCAAGTTGGGCACGAGACCGGCTTGGAGCCCTTTTCGGCGCCGCTGCCGCCACAGGGCTCACAGGCCGTCGAGGTCGGGATCCTGATTTCGGTCTGGCGGCCGCGGAAGGCGTCCTCCAGAGTGATGCTCATGTTGTAGCGAAGGTCGGAGCCGCGACCACCGCCACCGCCGCCGCGACGGGCGCCGCCCATGAACTCGCCGAACATTTCCTCGAAGATATCCGCGAATCCGCCCCCGAACCCGGCGCCTCCGCCGGGCCGGGCGCCGCCTGATTCGAACGCTGCGTGGCCGAAACGATCGTAGGCCGCTTTCTTGTCATCATCCTTCAGGACGTCGTAGGCCTCGTTCAGCTCCTTGAACCGCTGCTCAGCCTCCTCGTCACCGGGATTGCGGTCGGGGTGGTACTGCATTGCCAGCTTGCGGTAGGCACGCTTCAATTCGTCCTTGGGCGCGCCGCGGGCAACTCCGAGAACGTCGTAGTAGTCACGTTTCGCCATAGACCGTCACCGAGCGAGAAGGGGTCGAATGCACCGCGCCCGTCCTGCCGCTGGCGAGAGCGGAGAACGGGCGCGGCTGTCCATCGTCGCGGCGGTCCGCGCAATCACGCGGACTTGTTGCGGTCCTGGTCGTCGACTTCCTCGAAGTCGGCGTCCACCACGTCGTCGGCGCCCTTGGTGTCGCCGCCCGGCTTGTCGCCCGCGCCGGTCTCGGCCGTCCCGCCGGCGCCCTCCTGCTGGGCCTTGTACATGGCCTCGCCGAGACGCATGGACGATTGCTGCAACGCCTCCACCTTGGCGCGAATGGTGGCAACATCGTCGCCGCCTACGGCGGCCGTGAGGGCGGTGATGTCGTCCTCGATCTTCTTGCGGTCGGAGGCCGGCACCTTGTCACCGAACTCGGCGAGCGATTTCTCGGCGGTATGCAGAACGTTGTCCGCCTGGTTCTTGACCTCGACCAGCTCACGGCGCTTCTTGTCGTCGGCCGAGTTGTCTTGGGCCTCCCGGACCATCCGATCGATGTCGGCGTCGGACAGGCCGCCCGAGGCCTGGATGCGGACCTGCTGCTCCTTGCCTGTCGCCTTGTCCTTGGCAGAGACGTTGACGATGCCGTTGGCGTCGATATCGAAGGTGACCTCGACCTGCGGCACGCCGCGCGGCGCCGGCGGGATGCCCATCAGGTCGAACTGACCGAGCATCTTGTTGTCGGCGGCCATCTCACGCTCGCCCTGGAACACCCGGATGGTGACCGCGGTCTGGTTGTCCTCGGCGGTCGAGAACACCTGGCTCTTCTTGGTCGGGATCGTCGTGTTGCGGTC
>CAYNFA010000235.1:0-6330 GCA_964396345.1 uncultured Thalassobaculum sp. | reverse complement strand
CCAGCCCGCAAGGACCTTGCCGGCAAGTTCGGCATGACCCACTTCGTGAATCCGAAAGATGTGCAAGGCGACTTGGTGGCGCATCTGGTGGAGTTGACTGGCGGCGGCGCCGACTACTCTTTTGAGTGCATTGGTAACGTAAAGACAATGCGGCAAGCCCTTGAATGCGCGCACAAAGGATGGGGTGAGAGCATCATCATAGGGGTTGCCGGCGCCGGCCAGGAAATCTCGACGCGCCCGTTCCAGCTGGTCACCGGCCGTTCCTGGCGCGGCACCGCCTTTGGCGGTGCCCGTGGCCGGACCGACGTGCCGAAGATCGTCGACTGGTACATGGACGGCAAGATCAACATCGATGACCTGATCACTCACACCATGCCGCTGGAGCGGATCAACGACGGCTTCGACCTGATGCACGAGGGCAAGTCGATCCGAAGCGTGGTGGTGTTCTGACCGCGGACCGGTCAGCAGCGCCGGCCGCTGCCGGTCAGTCGGCGGCGGCGGCGTTGCCCATGCTTTCCATGTAGTCGGCGATGGTGCGGCGCATGTGCGCCACCAGCAGGACGCGGGCGCCCGCCGCGTCGTCCGCCGCAACCAGGTCGCGCAGCCGTCGATGGTCGCCGAGCGATACCGCGTTGAGTCCCGGATCGCTGCACAGACGCGCCCGGAGAGCCTGGATCCGGAACGCGAAGCCAGCGTAGCAATCGGCCAGGTAGCGGTTGCCGGCATTGTCGAACAGGGCGCGGTGGTAGCCGGCGTCGAGAATCCGGTATCGCCCACCGTCGCCGGCCGCCACGGCCTCGGCCATGGCATCAACGGTCGCCGAGAGTGCCACCACGAGCGGCTCGCGGTGACGCGCGATGGCGCGCTCGAGTGCGGTGACCTCCAGGGTCTCACGGAGCTCGCCGAGCTGGCGGATTTCCTCGGCGCTCATGTCGAACACGAAGCTGCCGCGCTGCGGCTGGATCGAGACCAGCCCTTCCATCTTCAACTGCAGAAGCGCCTCGCGGATCGGCGTCTTGCTGACACCGAGTTCCAGCGCCAGCGCGTTTTCCGAGATCGGCATGCCGAGGCGCAGTTCACCGCGCACGATGCGTCCGCGGATTTCCTCGGCGGCCAGGGACGTCAGGGATTTCGGTCGCTGCAGAATCCGGATCGTCTCGGCCATCCCTTCGGTAATCCTTCTCTGCTGGTCCCGGTCGAGGGTTCCCGTCGCACCGCGGCTGTGACAGCATACCACAGGTACGTTCGATGAACGGCTTTGGATGCGGTGCAGCACAGTGCGCCCAGAACGTTGCGAGCCACGGTTTCTCCGGCGCAGCGCTCGCCGCTTGACCTCTGCCGGGCGGGGAAAGAGACTGTCGCCGAAAGGGGCGGCGGACGGCTCGTCTCGCCCGACGCGACACCCATAAACGAACACGCTCACGATCGTACGCTTCACGAGGGAGATGAGGGCATGCCCACGGTTACCATGACGGTGAACGGCAAGAAGGTTTCGGGCGAGGTCGAGGCCCGCACCCTGCTCGTTCAGTTCCTGCGCGAGAACCTGCGACTGACCGGGACCCACGTCGGCTGCGACACCAGCCAGTGCGGCTCCTGCGTGGTCCACGTCAACGGGTCCTCCGCCAAGTCCTGCACCATGCTGGCGGTCCAGGCCGAGGGCGCCGATGTCCTCACCATCGAGGGCCTTGCCAACGGCGACGAACTGCACCCGATGCAAGCCGCCTTCAAGGAGCATCATGGCCTGCAGTGCGGATTCTGCACGCCGGGCATGGTGATGAGCGCGGTCGATCTGGTGAAGACCAACCCGAAGGCGACCGAGCACGAGATCCGGGAGTGGCTCGAGGGCAACATCTGCCGCTGCACCGGCTACCACAACATCGTGAAGGCGATTCAGCACGCGCAACAGACGATGTGACCGACCCCACCCAGAACAAAAATCAACGGGGATCGGCCTTACAGGGAGCGAGACATGCCTGATGGAGGTACCGGTATCGGCGCGGCCGTGAAGCGCGTCGAGGACAAGCGGTTTCTGACCGGTCGCGGCAACTACACCGACGACATCAACCGTCCTGGCCAGACCTACGCCTACATCCTGCGCAGCCCGCAGGCGCACGCCACGATCGACCGGATCGACACCGCGGCGGCGGTCGCGGCACCCGGGGTCCTCGCGGTTTACACCGGCGCCGACATGATCGTCGGCTCCCTGCCCTGCGGCTGGCAGGTGCATTCCCGCGACGGCACCCCGATGCACGAGCCGCCGCACCCGCCGCTGGCCCAAGGCAAGGTCCGCCACGTTGGCGACCAGGTGGCGGTGGTGATTGCCGAGACCTATTCCGAGGCCCGCGACGCCGCGGAACTGATCGTGGTCGACTACACGCCGCTGCCGGCCGTGGTCGATATGAACAAGGCGCTCGAGAACAAGAGCCTGGTGCACGATCAGGTCGGCACCAACCTCTGTTACGATTGGGAGATCGGCGACGAGGCGCAGATCGACGCGGCGTTCGCCAAGGCGGCGCACGTCACCCGCATCGACATCGTCAATAACCGCCTGATCCCGAACGCGATGGAACCGCGCGCGGCGATCGGCGAATTTGACCGTTCGTCCGGCGAGTACACGCTCTACACCACCAGCCAGAACCCGCACGTGATCCGGCTGCTGATGGGCGCGTTCGTGCTGTCGATCCCGGAGCACAAGCTGCGGGTGGTCGCCCCCGACGTCGGCGGCGGATTCGGCTCGAAGATCTACCACTACGCCGAGGAAGCGATCGTCACCTGGGCCTCGAGCCGGGTTGGCCGACCGATCAAGTGGACGGCCGAGCGCTCGGAATCCTTCATCAGCGACGCCCATGGCCGTGACCACATCACCCACGCCGAACTGGCGATGGACAGCGACGGCAAGTTCCTGGCCCTGAAGGTCCTGACCAAGGCCAACATGGGCGCGTATCTCTCGACCTTCGCGCCGTGCGTGCCGACCTACCTTTACGCCACCCTTCTCGCCGGCGTGTACACGACGCCGCTGATCTACTGCAACGTGAAGGCGGTGTTCACCAACACGGTGCCGGTTGACGCCTACCGCGGCGCGGGCCGACCGGAGGCAACCTATCTGATCGAGCGGCTGGTCGACCGGGCGGCGCGCGAAATGGGCATCGGCCAGGTCGACATCCGTCGGCGCAACTTCATCCCCTCCGACGCCTTCCCGTACCAGACGCCGGTCGCCCTGCAATACGACAGCGGCAACTACACCGCGACGCTCGACGCCGCCCTGAAGGCCGCCGATGTCGACGGCTTCCCGGCCAGGCGCCGGGAGTCCGAGACACGCGGCAAGCGACGCGGGCTCGGCTACTCGACCTACCTCGAAGCCTGCGGCATCGCGCCGTCGGCGGTGGTCGGCTCGCTCGGCGCCCGCGCCGGGCTCTACGAGTCTGCCGAGGTCCGTGTCCATCCGACCGGGTCGGTCACGGTGTTCACCGGCTCGCACAGCCACGGCCAGGGCCACGAAACCACGTTCGCCCAGTTGGTGTCCGAGAAGCTCGGGATGGCGCTGGAGAACATCGAGATCAGCCACGGCGACACCAACAAGGTGCAGTTCGGGATGGGCACCTACGGCTCGCGCTCGCTTGCCGTCGGTGGCGAGGCGATCGTCAAGGCACTCGACAAGGTCATAGCCAAGGCCAAGAAGATCGCGGCCCACGTGATGGAAGCCTCCGAGGCCGACATCGAGTTCAAGGACGGCAACTTCACGGTGGCCGGGACCGACAAAAGCATGGCGTTTGGCCAAGTGGCGCTGACCGCCTACGTGCCGCACAACTTCCCGCACCAGGAACTCGAGCCCGGGCTGGACGAGAAGGCGTTCTACGACCCGCTGAACTTCACCTTCCCCGGCGGCTGCCACATCAGCGAGGTCGAGGTCGACCCCGATACCGGCGTGGTGACGGTCGAGCGGATGACGGCGGTCGACGACGTCGGCCGTGTCATCAACCCGATGATCGTGGCCGGCCAGATCCATGGCGGCCTCGCCCAGGGTATCGGCCAGGCGTTGCTGGAAGGCTGTGTCTACGATGAGAGCGGCCAGCTCCTGACAGGCTCCTACATGGACTACACCATGCCGCGGGCCGACAACCTGCCGTCGTTCTCGGTCGGGACCGAGGTCACGCTATGCGCCCACAACTCGCTCGGCGTGAAAGGCTGCGGCGAGGTCGGTGCGATCGGCTCGCCGCCGGCGGTGATCAACGCCGTCGTCGACGCGCTCTGGGATTTGGGGGTTCGCGACATGCCGATGCCGGCGAGCCCACAGACTGTTTGGCGAACCATCCATCAGGCCAGGCCGGCGGCCGCGGCCGAGTGACCACGGACGAGACCCGAGGAGAGAGACGATGTACGCATTCGACTATCAGAAACCGTCGTCCGTGGCGGACGCCGTGGCCGCACTGAAGGCCGCCGACGATGGCAAGTTCGTGGCTGGCGGCATGACCCTGATCCCGACCCTGAAGCAGCGTCTGGCCCAGCCGTCGCACCTGATCGATCTCGGTGGGGTCAGCGATCTGGTCGGCGTCACCGTATCCGGCAATGGGGTGACCATCGGGGCGATGACCACCCACGCGGCGGTCGCGACGTCCAGGGAGGTCGTGGCCGCGATTCCGGCGCTGGCGGCGCTCGCCGCTGGCATCGGCGACCCGCAGGTCCGCAACCGCGGCACCATCGGCGGATCGGTTGCCAACAACGATCCGGCCGCCGACTATCCGGGCGCCTGCTTGGCGCTCGGTGCCACCGTCAAGACCGACCGCCGCGAGTTGAAGGCGGAGGACTTCTTCACCGGCCTGTTCGAAACCGCCCTCGCCGACGACGAGATCATCGTCTCGGTGTCGTTCCCGAAGGCCGAGAAGGCCGCCTACATGAAGTTCGACAACCCGGCGTCGCGCTACGCTCTGGTTGGCGTGTTCGTCGCCAAGACCGCCGCCGGCGTTCGAGTGGCTGTCACCGGTTCGGGCCAGAACGGCGTCTTCCGGGTGCCTGAGATGGAGAAGGCGCTGTCCGGCACCTGGTCGCCCGATGCCGTCGCGGGGATCAAGGTCGACGCCGGCACCCTGAACTCCGATATTCACGCCAGCGCCGAGTACCGCGCTCATCTGATCACGGTAATGGCCAAGCGCGCCGTCGCCGCCGCCGGCTGAGCCGGCCGGTACGCGATCATCGAAGGGCCGGCCCTCGGGGCCGGCCCTTTCGCGTGCTATGGTGGTTGGGCGCACCGTTGCGCCAGGAGACTACCATGACGCCTCGACTCCTCGTGACCGCCGCCGTGATGGCGATACTGACGATCGCCGGCGCCAGCGCCGGCATCGCGAAGTCCGACAAGGCCAAGGGTGGCAAGCACACCGGTGCCGCAACCGGGGTCACCGCGACCGGCACCGCGGTCGCCGTCGGCGCCGCCGCGGGCGCGGCCCTGGCGGGCACCCTTCTGTCAGACCACGACCGGGCCACCATCGCCCGCTACTTCCAGCAGCACCCGCAGCCGGGCACCGCACTGCCACCCGGGATCGCCAAGAACCTGGCGCGCGGCAAACCGCTGCCCCCGGGCATCGCCAAGAGGGGCGTGCCCAACGCGCTGACCTCGCAACTTTCGATTCCGTCGGGGTACCTGCTGCAGACGGTCGGCACCGACGTGGTGCTGGTCGCGGCGGCTACCTACGTAATCGCCGACATTCTCAGGGACGTTGCCCCCAATTAGTCACTTGATCCCGCCGCCTTGCCCGTTATGTTGCAGCGCAGCATTCTGAGGTCACGAGGGCCAGGACATGAGACTCGACAAGATAGCCATCGGCCACAACCCGCCCTACGACATCAACGTCGTGATCGAAGTCGGCCTCGGCTCCGACCCGGTCAAGTACGAGCTGGACAAGGAGTCCGGCGCGCTGTTCGTCGATCGGTTCCTGCACACCGCGATGAGCTACCCGGTCAACTACGGCTTCGTCCCGCACACCCTCTCCGACGACGGCGACCCGGTCGACGTGATGGTAGCCGGACAGGTGCCGATCCTGCCGAAATCGGTGGATCGGGTCCGTCCGGTCGGGGTGCTGGTCATGGAGGACGAAGGCGGCCTCGACGAGAAGATCCTGGCGGTGCCGGTTGACAAGCTGCACCCCTACTACGCCGATGTCGGATCATGGCGCGACCTGCCGAAGATCCTGGTCGATCAGATCCAGCACTTCTTCACCCACTACAAGGACCTCGAGGCCAACAAGTGGGTCAAGGTAAAGCGCTGGGGCGATACCGAGGAAGCCCTCGACTTCATCCGCGCCGGTATTCGAGCCGCCGAGGCCAAGCAGGCGAAGG
>CAYNFA010000234.1:0-6332 GCA_964396345.1 uncultured Thalassobaculum sp. | reverse complement strand
TCCTCGTCGGGTATGAAGCGAAAATTAAAGGATCCCTCCATCAGATCGAGTCCGGCCGGGTCCGCAACCCGCAGGCGGGTGCGGTCGCCGTCGCGCGTCACCAGTTCGGCGCCGCCCCCGGCCTCCGCCATCAACGCCCGGCCGGTGACCGGCTCGTAGATCACCGCCGCGATGGTCACTTCGCGTTCGACCAGGGCCACCATCACCCCGAACCGGTCGCTGCCCTCGGCGAAGTTCTTGGTGCCGTCGATCGGGTCGACGATCCACACCGGGCGGTCGCCCTTCACGAGATCGAGCAGGGCCGGGTCGCTCTCCACCGATTCCTCGCCGATCAGGATCGAGCCGGGCAGGAGATCCGGGAGCCGCGCGGCGATCGCGCGCTCAGACGCCTCATCGGCCACCGTCACCAGGTCGTTGGGGCCGGTCTTCTCGCGGATATCGCCGGCCGCGAGGTTGCGCCAGCGCGGCAGGATCTCCGCCTCGGCAACCTCGGCCAGCACGGCCGCCACGCGGTCGAGATCGACGGTCGTCATCGCAAGCTCCGGGCGAAGAACGGAAAAGGGCCGCGGCGCCGCCGCGGCCCTTCCCTAACACGGCCCGTTGCAGGCCGGAAGTCGGGCTAGGCTCAGAAGTCCATACCGCCCATGCCACCCATGCCGCCCATCCCGCCCATGTCGGGCATGCCGCCGCCGGACTTCGGCTCCGGCTTCTCGGCAACCATCGCCTCGGTGGTGATCAGGAGACCGGCGATCGAGGCCGCGTCCTGCAGCGCGGTGCGGACGACCTTGGTCGGGTCGATGACACCGGCCTTGATCAGGTCCTCGTACTCGCCGGTCTGAGCGTTAAAGCCGAAACTGGTCGATTTCTGCTCGAGCAGCTTGCCGACCACGATCGAACCGTCGGCGCCGGCGTTGATGGCAATCTGCCGTGCCGGAACCTGGATGGCGCGCCGCACGATCTCGACCCCGATGCGCTGGTCGTCGTTCGTCGGCTTGACCTTCTCCAGCGCCCGGATGGCGTAGAGCAGAGCGGTTCCGCCGCCCGGCACGATGCCCTCCTCAACCGCGGCACGGGTGGCGTGCATCGCGTCGTCGACGCGATCCTTGCGCTCCTTCACCTCGATCTCGCTGGCACCGCCGACCCGGATTACCGCAATACCACCGGCCAGCTTCGCCAGGCGTTCCTGCAGCTTCTCGCGATCGTAGTCCGAGGTGGTCTCCTCGGCCTGGGCGCGGATCTGCGAGCAGCGCCCCTCGATATCCTTCTTCTTGCCGGCGCCGTCGACCAGGGTGGTCGCGTCCTTGGTGATCGAGACCTTCTTCGCCCTGCCGAGCATGTCGAGGGTGACGGTCTCGAGCTGGATGCCAAGGTCGTCGGACACCACCGTGCCGCCGGTGACGATGGCGATGTCCTCGAGCATCGCCTTGCGGCGATCGCCAAAGCCCGGGGCCTTCACCGCCGCGACCTTCAGGCCGCCGCGCAGCTTGTTCACCACCAGGGTGGCGAGAGCCTCGCCCTCGATGTCTTCGGCGATGATCAGCAGCGGCTGCTGGCCGCGCGCGACCTGCTCGAGCAGCGGCAGCATGGCCTGCAGGTTGGACAGCTTCTTCTCGTGAATCAGGATCAACGGGCTCTCGAGCTCGCAGATCATCTTGTCGGCGTTGGTGACGAAGTAAGGTGACAGGTAGCCGCGATCGAACTGCATGCCCTCGACGACGTCGAGTTCGGTGTGCAGCGACTTGGCTTCTTCGACGGTGATCACGCCCTCGCGGCCGACCTTCTCCATCGCCTCGGCGATCATCTCGCCGATCGCGAGCTCGCCGTTGGCCGAGATGGTCCCGACCTGGGAAATCTCTTCGGTCGACTTGATCTTCTTGCTGCGGCTCTTGACGTCGGTGATCACCGCTTCGACGGCGAGGTCGATGCCGCGCTTCAGGTCCATCGGGTTCATGCCGGCGGCGACCGCTCGGATGCCCTCGCGGACGATCGCCTGGGCCAGAACGGTCGCGGTGGTGGTGCCGTCGCCGGCGACGTCAGAGGTCTTGGAGGCGACCTCCTTGAGCATCTGCGCGCCCATGTTCTCGAAACGGTCCGACAGTTCGATGTCCTTCGCGACCGTCACACCGTCCTTGGTGATGCGCGGCGCGCCGAACGACTTCTGAAGGACCACGTTGCGGCCTTTCGGACCGAGCGTGACCTTCACGGCGTCGGCGAGGATGTCCACGCCCCGCATCAGACGGTTGCGGGCGTCGACGTTAAACTTCACGTCCTTGGCAGCCATGACTTCCTCCTAATCTGTTCTTTTGGGTGGCGCCGGTTCAGCCGACGATGCCCATGATGTCGCTCTCGCGCATGATCAGAAGGGTCTTGCCGTCGATCTTCACCTCGGTGCCCGACCACTTGCCGTACAGGACGGTGTCGCCCTTCTTGACTTCCAGCTTCTGGACCTTGCCGGCCTCGTCGCGGGCGCCCGGACCGACGGCGATGACCTTGCCCTGGGACGGCTTTTCCTTGGCGTTGTCGGGGATGATGATACCCCCGGCGGTCTTGGTCTCGGCCTCGATCGCCTCGATGACGACGCGGTCATGCAGTGGACGGAATTTCATGGAATGCCTCCGTGTTGGTTGCCCTCGCCGAGCGGGGCCCGGGGGCAGGTGGTGCATTGGCACTCACCCTTGAAGAGTGCCAGAGATATAGGGGTGAGGCTCGGTCGCTGTCAATCGCGCAGCCCAACCGGTAGGTTCGCGAGTTCAAGCGTGAGCAGCCACGCGGCGCCATAGGCAACTGCATCACTGCATCCCGACTTTCCGAGTGGAACAACTCGACCGACGTCGGCCTGACGGCCGAGCGAGTCAGAACGCGCCCATCGAATTTGCACGAACCGACGTGACTTAATCGCTTATCGTAATTCGCTCACGCTGCAACGCAGCAATCAGTCAAAATAAAATATCTAAACATAATAGATGCAATCATAAGAAGATATTATATCCTTTTGATATGGCCATTTACTTATGGATATCATTTCGTCACAGAGCCTGTGAGATAATTTGACTTTACGACGATGAACCAAGGCTAAGACAGTTGGGGATCCCTGCAACGCTATTGGGAGAACCCATATGGATGCCGATCCCGCCAGCACCGCTGTGGTCGAACCCGAGGCGACGATCACGCCAACCGGCGCGGCCTGCGGTGCCGTGATCCGAAATCTGACGCTGTCCGGCGCGATCACGAGCGATCAAGTGGCTTTCATCAAGAAGGCTTTCAACGAGCATCAGGTTCTGGTCTTCCCCGGCCAGGCGATGGAGAAAAAGGATCTGGTCGCCTTCACGCAACTCTGGGGACCGATTGGCGAGCATGTGCTCACCGGATGGACCCGCGACGGCATCGACGAGATCCACGTGATCTCGAACATCGGCCCCGACGGAAAGCTGACCGGCAGACATCCCGATATCGTCTCGCTGCGTTGGCACACCGACAAGTCGTACATGTCACGCCCGGCCCTGGCGACGATCCTGTACGGCGTCGAGGTTCCGGCGGTGGGCGGAGATACGCTGTTCGGCGACATGTACGCTGCCTATGACGCCCTGCCGGAAGACGTGAAGATGCGGATCGATGGCCTGATTGGCGTACACTCGCTGGAGTTCTCCCGCCGCAACGGCGAAAAGCCGGCCTCGGCCGACGAGATCAACCGCGCGCCACCGGTCGCCCATCCCCTGGTCCAGGCCCATCCCATCACGGGGCGCAAAGCCCTCTACTGCGGGCATCACGCCTGGAAAGTGGAAGGTTGGGAGGAGGCAGAGAGCCGCGTCCTGCTCGACATGCTCTACGACCACTCCATCCGGCCGGAGTTCACATACCGCCACAAATGGGCGGCCGGAGACGTCGTGGTCTGGGACAACCGTTGCATCCTGCACGCTGCGACAACCTTCGACACCGCCGCGGAGCGGCGGGTCATGATGCGCACGGTAACGATGGTCTAGCCCGGAAAGCTCGACGTGCCTGCCAAGACGCCATCGGGTCAGTTCAGGCGAACGCGTGAGACCGTGATCGACTCAAATGTTCTCCGAGGCGAGTGTCCTTCACCGAAAACTCGAAAAATTATAGGGAGGAGAAACAACCGATGAGACGCTCATCATTCCTTGCTGCGCTGGCCGGATCTCTCTTGATTGGTCCGATGGTGCTTGCCCTGACTTCCGAACCGGCGGTTGCGCAGGAGAAGCAACGCATGTACTCGGTCGGAACCTACACCAGCGGGACGGGACCCTATATATACTTTGGAACCGTCGCCGGAATGCTCCGCCAGACAAACAGCAAGATCGACCTGACGATCGAGGCGACCGGCGGAACGAACGAGAACCTCGATCTGTTGCGCAGAGGCGAGGTTCAACTTGGTGTTGCTTCGCCACAACGCCTATACGCCGCCCGGAATGGCATCGGCGCCTACGCCGAGCGGAAGACGGACGTCTACATACTTTGGCAATTTCTGAGCACGGGAGCGCTGCTGTTCACGAAGACGGCCAGCGACATCAATGGCTTCCGCAACCTCAAGGGCAAGCGGGTGGTGGTCGGCCCGGCCGGGTCAGCCAACGAACTGAAGAACGCCGCGATTCTTGAAGCGTACGGCTACGCACGCGTGCCGAACACCGCCTCCGACTTCACCGACGTCACCGTGCTGCGCATGAACTTCTCCGAGGCAGCGAATGCCTTGGCCGAAGGCGTCGCTGATGCCGTCGTCATCACCCAGCAGGCCCCCGACGCGTCATTCGCGGAACTGTCGATGTCGCAGGATCTGCGTACAATGGCCATCGATGAGGACATGTTCAGCAAAGTGCTGGCAGTCTATCCGCAGCTTTGGCCTACCGTTATTCCGGCAAACACATACAAAGGGCAGACCACGGCGCTGAAAACCTTAGGCGACCCCAACTACGTCATAGCGACGCGCGAGCTTCCGGACGACGACGCCTATCTGCTGACGAAACTCTACGTGGAAGAGCTGCTGCCGAAGGTCGCCGGTAACTTGGCTTTCGTCCGCTCCTATCTCGAGGATCCGACACTGCTGACGGCGGCCTTCGTCGTCCCGCCGCATCCAGGTGCCGCCCGGTACTTCAAGGAACGCGGCTGGAACGTCGAGGTAGTGCCGTTCAGCGCCAAGTAGGGTCCGGACGCGCGGCGCCTCGCCCCGAGGCGCCGCGCGCGATTCAGCACGCAGGAGATGACGATGACGAGGACCGACGGTCGCCGGTTGGCCCTGCACGCGATCGGAACGTTGCTGATCGCATTCACGATCTTTTCCGCTGCCACTATCCCGCTGCATCCCACGGTGCAGCGGGGCCTGTTCCTGACCGCCATAATATATCTCGCCGTACTCATGTACCCGATGCCGCGCAAATGGTGGCTGTGGGATCTGACCGTTCTCGCCGGCGCCACCGTGTCGGTAGGTTATCTCGTGTTGAACTGGAAGGCACTTGCCTACCGCTCGCAGTACGAGTCCTCGATGCTCGAGTACACACTGGGCATCATTGTCGTTTGTGTGGTGCTGGAGACGACGAGACGCGCTCTGGGCTGGGCCCTGCCCCTCGTGGCGGCCGCGGCGCTCGCATTCGCTTACTTCGGGCGGTATCTGCCCTATCCGTTCACCCATCGCGGCTACAGCATCGACCGCCTCCTGGCAAACCAGTACCTGACTCATGAGGGTCTGTTCGGCTCGATGCTCGGCATCGCCACGAACCTGATCGCCATCTTCGTCCTGTTCGGCTGCCTGATGCAGTTCGTCGGCGTCGGCAACCTGTTCATGGCCCTGTCGATGCGCATCGCCGGAAAGTCTGCCGGCGGACCAGCCAAGCTCGCGGTGCTCGCCAGCACAATGTTCGGCAGCATTTCCGGCAGTTCGACGTCCAATGTCGTTGCGACCGGCACGACGACCATCCCGCTGATCAAGAAAAGCGGGTTTTCCGCCACGTTCGCAGGGGCCGTCGAAGCGGTGGCGTCGACCGGCAGCCAACTCCTGCCGCCGGTAATGGGGGTGGCTGCCTTCTTGATGGCGACCGTAACCGGCATTGGCTATGTCGAAATCATGGTCGCGGCGATCGTGCCCGGCCTGCTGTATTACGCTTCAATATTTTTTGTCGTCGACCTCGAAGCACGGCGGCTGAACATCCGAGGCAACCTCGATCCCAACAGGGAAGGTCTCGGCTCCGAGTTGAAGCGCAGTTACCTGCTGCTGCCGATCGGAATCCTGGTATTCCTGCTCCTGCAGAACTTCTCGCCGGCCAAGTCGGTGTTCTTCTCGATCCTAGGCCTGCTCGTCCTGTCGATCCCGTCCTGGCGCTCGC
>CAYNFA010000233.1:0-6351 GCA_964396345.1 uncultured Thalassobaculum sp. | reverse complement strand
GGCCCGTAGACGTCGGCGTCCATCAGGCCGACGCGCAGGCCCTGCAGCGCCAGCGCCAGCGCCAGGTTGGTGGCGACCGTGGACTTGCCGACCCCGCCCTTGCCCGAGGCGACCGCCACGATCGAGCGGATGCCGGTGATGTCGGGCCGGGCCGGCTTGGCGCCCTGCGCACGGTCCTGGCCGTGACCATGTGCGTGATCGTGCGTCGCCGGAGCCTTCGGCGCGCCGGCTTGCCCGGCGCGATGCGCGGTCAGCACGGCGGTGACCGACGTCACCCCGTCCATCGCCAGCACCGCCGCCTCGGCGGCGCGGCGTAGTCGATCCAGCTTCGGTCCGCGCGCCGGATCGACTTCCAGCGCGAAGCCCACATTGCCGTCCTTGATCACCAGCCCGGAGATGGCGGCGAGTTCCGGGAGCGCGCCCGCGCCGTCGGGATCGATGACTCCGGCAAGCGTACCGCGGACCGACGTTTCTGAGACCGTTGCCATGCTTGAAATCCCCACAAATCCGACGATATGCCCACAACGATGGGTCACGAGCCAGGACTGCCGGGACATAGAGGCTCGGGGTCTGCTTTGCAACGCGTAGACCGCATGCTAAGCCGGCCGGTGGTCAGGGTTAGGATGAAAGGACAACGATATGCCGTGGAGCGATCAGGGCGGCGGTGGCCAAGGGCCATGGGGGGGCGGTGGTTCCGGCGGATCCGGCGGGGGGCGCGGTAATTCCCCCTGGGGTCGACCCGGTGGCGGTGGACCGAATCCCAAGGACATCGAGGATATGCTGCGACGAAGCCAGCAACGCTTTCGCGGGATGTTTCCGCGCGGATTCGGCGGCCCCAAGCTGATCGGCCTCGGCGTTCTGGTCCTGGTGCTGATCTGGGGTGCCAGCGGGTTCTACCGCGTGCAGCCGAGCCAGCAAGGCGTCGAGCTCGTGTTCGGCCGCTTCACCGGCATTCCGACGGACGCGGGACTGCACTGGAACTGGCCGACGCCGATCGGTGAGGTCTACCTTCCGAACGTTACCGTGGAGAACCGCGTCGAGATCGGCTTCCGCTCTGTCGGCGAGACGTCAGCGCGCGCAGGCGCCAACCGGGACGTTCCGGAAGAGAGCCAGATGATCACCGGTGACGAGAACCTGGTGGACATCGACTTCGTCGTGTTCTGGCGGATCTCGGATGCTGCGAAATACTTGTTCGTGCTGCGCGATCCCGACCAGACCATCAAGGTCGCGTCCGAGGCGGTGATGCGCGACATCATCGGCGGAACCCGCATCCAGGACGCCCTGACCGACCGTCGTGGACCGATCGAGAGCGAGGCCCAGGTTCAGATCCAGCGCCTGGTCGACGAGTACGGGGCCGGCATCGAGGTGCGCCAGGTGCAGTTGCTGGAGGTGGATCCGCCGACGCAGGTCATCGACTCGTTCAACGAGGTGACCCGTGCCCGCCAGGACCTGGAACGGTTGAAGAACGAGGCCGAGGCGTACCGCAACGACGTGGTGCCGAGGGCGCGAGGCGAGTCGGCGCAGATCGTCGAGGAGGCCGACGCCTACCGCCAGGAGGTCGTCAACCGGGCCCAGGGTGACGCCAACCGCTTCAACTCCGTGTACCAGGCCTACGCGCAATCGAAGGACGTCACCTCGCAGCGCATCTATCTCGAGACCCTCGAGGAAGTGCTGAAGAACGTGAACAAGGTGATCATCGACGACAGCGCCGGCGGAACCGGAGTGATTCCTTATCTGCCGTTGCCGGAGATCCAGAAACGCGTGACACGGCCCAATCCCCCGGTTAACGGCCGCGCGCAGCAGGGGGGCACCCAATGAACCGCACGCTCGCCGTCATCGGTGTCGTCGTGATCGCGCTCGGCTTCGTCGCGGTCAACTCCCTCTTCGTCGTGTCGCAGACCCAGCAGGCCCTGGTCCTGCGGCTTGGCGAACCCCGCCGGGACATCCAGTCCCGGGCCTGCACGCCAAGATCCCGTTCATCGAGAACACGGTGTTCCTGGAGCGCCGGGCCCTCGATGTCGACCCGCCGCGCCAGCAGGTCATCCTCGCCGATCAGAAGCGCCTCGATGTCGACAGCTACGCGCGTTACCGGATCATCAACCCGCTGCTGTTCTACCAGGCGGTCCGCACCGAGCGGGACGCCCGGGCCCGGCTGTCGTCGATCATCAACTCGACGATGCGCCGCGTGCTCGGCAGCGCCACCCTGTTCGACGTGCTGTCGGAACGGCGGGTGTCGATCATGTCCGACATCCGGTCGAGCGTGAACGAGTCGGCCGGCCGGCTCGGGATCGAGATCATCGAGGTGCGGGTCCGGCGCGCCGACTTCCCGGAATCGATCCGGGAGACGACGTACAATCGGATGAAGTCCGAGCGTGAGCGTGAGGCTCGGGAGTTCCGGGCCCAGGGTTCCGAGCAGGCGCAGAAAATCCGCGCCGACGCCGACAAGCAGCGCGTGATCATCGTCGCCGAGGCGCAGAAGCAGGCCGAGACCCTGCGCGGCGAGGGCGACGGCGAGGCGATCAAGATCTACGCCGACGCGTTCGGCAAGGACGTCGAGTTCTTCTCGTTCTACCGCTCGATGCAGGCCTACCGCACCGCCATCACCGACCCCGACACGACAACGATGGTGCTGTCGCCGAACAGCGACTTCTTCCGGTACTTCAACTCGATCGACGGGACGTCGTCTCCGAGCGTGCCGGCATCGGAAGCGGCTCGGCCGATCAACTGACCGGGGCGGGCGCCGTCATGCAGGATCTGCTGACGGCGCTCGCTTTGGTGCTGGTCATCGAGGGGGTGCTGTACGCGGCGTTTCCCTTGGCGATGCGCCGGGCTTTGGAAGCCGCCCTGGCGGCTCCGGACACTACCTTGCGCGTCGCCGGTCTGGTGGCCGCGGTCCTGGGGGTGGCGCTGGTGTGGTTGATTCGGGCCTAGCATCGTATGGGCCCCAGCATCGTTCGGGCCCAGCATCGTAACGGTCTGCCAAACCGCCGCCGCAATCCTCCGGCAATGAGGTATCCTGTGACAACGACGTGGTCCGGATCCGGGTCGGCGTTGACTGGCGTCGCCGGTTGCCTACCTGATTGTTGATCCGACGCACGTTGCGCGCCAGTCCGCCCGTACCGAGTCGAAGAGAGGAAGACGACTGATGACCGTTCTGGTTCGACACGAGGCAGAGGGGGCCGGTCACGGATCGACGTTTCGATCGGTGGCACGTCTTGGGCTGACGGCCGTGATGGCCGCGGCCCTGCTCGTCCAGGGGGTATCGGCGGCGGACGCCAGGCCGCTGCCGGAAAGCTTCGCCGATCTGGCCGACCGGCTTCTGCCGGCTGTGGTCAACGTCGCGACGACACAGACCGTGCAGGATCGCGGCCCGTCGATGGACATGCCGCAGTTCCCGCCGGGCTCGCCGTTCGAGGAGTTCTTCAAGGACTTCTTCGAGCGCAACGGCGGCAACCGGCCCCAGCAGCCGCGCCGGGCGCAATCGCTCGGTTCCGGGTTCCTGGTGTCCAACGACGGCATCGTGGTCACCAACAACCATGTTATCGCGGACGCCGACGAGATCACGGTGCGGCTCTCCGACGACACCGAGTTTCCGGCCAAGCTGCTGGGCACCGACCCGAAGACCGACGTCGCCGTGCTGAAGATCGATCCGGGCAACCGCGAACTGCCGTTCGTGAAGTTCGGCGATTCCGACAAGCTGCGCGTCGGCGACTGGGTGGTGGCGATCGGCAACCCGTTCGGCCTCGGCGGAACGGTCACCGCCGGCATCGTCTCGGCCCGGGGCCGGGACATCGGGCAGGGACCGTATGACGACTTCATCCAGACCGACGCCTCGATCAACCGCGGCAATTCCGGCGGCCCGCTGTTCAACCTCGATGGCGACGTGATCGGCATCAACACGGCGATCTTCTCGCAGTCGGGTGGCTCCATCGGCATCGGCTTCGCCATCTCCTCCAAGTTGTCGTCGAACGTGGTGGCGCAGCTGCGGGAGTTCGGGCGCACGCGCCGGGGCTGGCTCGGTGTGCGGATCCAGCAGGTGACCGACGAGATCGCGGAGTCGCTGGGCCTTCAGAAGGCCCGCGGCGCCCTGGTTGCCGACGTGACCCCGGACGGTCCGGCCAAGGCTGCCGGCATCCAGGCGGGCGACGTGATCCTGAAGTTTGCCGGCCAGGACGTGTCCGAGATGCGCGAGTTGCCGCGCATCGTCGCCGAGACCGAGGTCGGGAAGACGGTGAACGTTCAGGTCTGGCGCGACGGCAAGCCGCTCGAGGTCGACGCCAAGCTCGGTGAGCTTGAGGCCGCCGAGCAGGCCAGCCTGACCAAGGAAATGCCGGCCCCGCAGGAGGCGCCCAAGGGTGCCGAGGCACGCATTGAATCACTTGGCCTTGGACTCGCCACTCTGACGCCGCAATTGCGTGGTGAATACACCATAGGTGAACAGGTAGACGGCGTGGTGGTCACGCAGGTGGATCCCTCCGGCACCGCTGGCGAGAAGGGGCTTCGCCCCGGCGATGTGATCGTCGAGGTGGCCCAGGAAGAGGTCCGGTCTCCGGACGACGTCGACCGCGGCGTGAAGGCCGCCGCTGAAAAAGGTCGCAAATCGGTTCTGCTGTTGATCGACCGGCAGGGCGAGATGCGTTTCGTTGCGCTCCGCATCGATAAGGGCTGATCCCCCCGCCCCCCGTAGGCCCTCTTTGCGGAGTGTGAGGCGGCGCCGGTCTTCGGACCGGCGCCGTTCTCGTTGTGGGTACCGGTGGCCGCCGCCGATCAGGCGAAGGCGACGCATCTCTCGCAAGCCGTGCCGCGCACGTCCCGCCGCAGATGGGCGGCGCGCAGCGCCCGGAAGCGCGCCGACCCCCAGCTCTCCAGGAACGGCGTGGTGTTGAGGTCGCCCATGTGGAAGCGGCCGTCGTGGTCGAAGCAGCAGGCGCTGAGCCGGCCGTCCCAGGTGACGTGGCCCTCGGTGAACACCGACCAGCAGGGCAGGGCGTCCCGCAGCGCGCCGATCCGGCCGCGGTTACCGGCTGTGACCGCCCATCCCTCGCCGCGCTCGTCGTCGCCGACCAGCTCCGCCTGGCTGTACAGCGGCAGGGCGTAGACCTCGTCCAGCAGTGGGCTAATCTCGTCGACGACGGCCCGCATGCGCTCGCCCTGCTCGCCGTCGTACTCGATGTAGCTCGCGTACAGCCCGCAGCGGTGGCCGGTCTCGCGCTCGACCTGGTCGCGCACTTTGCCCGCGCCCCGGATGTTGCTCATCATCCCCGCGTAGAGGCCGCGCTTCACCCTGGCGATCGAAGCGAACTGCTCGGCATCGGCGTAGTTCAGCGAGAACTTCAGGCTGTCGAGCCCGGCCCGGAACACCGCGTCGAGCCGGTCAGGTGTCGCCAGCGACCCGTTGGTCGTGAGGAATACGTAGGGATAGCCGGCGACGGTCTTCGCGAACGCCACCGCCTCCGGCAGCCAGGGCAGCAGGAAGCTCTCGCCGAGATAGAACAACCCCAGTTCCTCGACCCCGGCCTGGCGCATCTCGACGGCAAGCCGCTCGTACAGCCCCCGGTCCATGTCCTTCTGGTCCCGCAGCATCATCGAGCGCGCGCAGAACGAGCAGGCGTAGTTGCAGCGTCCGGTCAGCTCGATCTTGACCGAGCGTGGCGCCGGCGGGCTCGCGGTGCGGTGCGAGAGTGGGATGCCGGTGACGGCGTCGATCCGCGCGGTGATGGACATGCGGGCTCCGGGGTGCGTGGCCTGGTCCCCGACGCTACGCCCCGCGGCGATCCGGCGATTTGCGCCGGATCAAATCCGGCCGCCGCCGGGACTCTGCAATTCCGCGGCGCGGTAGCCCTGCAGGTACAGCAGGCCGGTCAGGTCGCCATGGTCGATCCGGAAGCCTGCCGCCTCGCGCACCGCCGGCTTGGCCCGGAAGGCGACGCCGAGACCAGCGGCCTGCAGCATCGCCAGGTCGTTGGCGCCGTCGCCGACGGCGACCGCGTCGGCCACGCCGCACCCGAGGCGACCGGCGATTTCCTCGAGGGCCGCCAGCTTGGCGTCGCGGCCGAGGATCGGGAGCGCCACCGTGCCGGTCAGCGCGCCGTTGGCGGTCTCCAGTTGGTTGGCCCGGTCCTCGTCGAAGCCGAGCCGGACCCGGATCGCCGAGGTCATCGGCGTGAAGCCGCCGGACACCAGGGCGCAATAGGCGCCGTTCGCCTTCATCGTCGCCACCAGTTCGGCCGCGCCCGGGGTGATCTGGAGCCCGGCCAGCACCGCGGCGATGGCGGTCTCGGGCAGGCTGGCGAGCATGGCCACCCGCTCGGTCAGCGCCGCCTCGAAGTCGAGCTCGCCGCGCATGGCACG
>CAYNFA010000232.1:0-6351 GCA_964396345.1 uncultured Thalassobaculum sp. | reverse complement strand
CGACCTTCGTGACCTCCAGCGCGCCCGGCGTCAGCCGAACCGTCTCGTAGGCTCTCGCCGCGCGGTAATTGAGCCGGAACGCCAGGTAGACCACCAGCACGTCGACGCCGAGAAAGCCGACCACCGGCCAGGCGCCACTCAGGAAGAACCCCAGCCCGACCGCGAACGAGCAGCCGCACAGCACCGCCATCAGCGCCAAAAACCCTGTCGGGCCAAGGCTGCGGTGCGGGTAGACCACGAGGTCGAGCAGCGGCGCGGGCTTCGTAGCGTCGGATCGGGCGCCGGGCGGGGAGGCGGTCGGGTCGCTCATGCTGCAGATATGCGCTCGCCGGGGTCGCCGGTCAAAGGCGCCGCGCGGGATGGGGACGCGGTCCGGAGCTTTGACCGGCGACCCCGACTTTCCTACTCTCCGCCGGGGGCGGCACCGGCGCCTCGAACCGCGGAGCAGACGCCGTGACCCGTCGCATGACCAACGCCGCGGTCGAGGGTTTCTTCGCCGCGCTCGAAGCCGCCAACCCGGAGCCGGAGGGCGAGCTCGAATGGAGCAGCCCCTACACCCTGCTGGTGGCGGTGGTGCTGTCGGCGCAGGCTACCGACGTCGGAGTCAACAAGGCCACCCGCAAGCTGTTCGCGGTGGCCGATACGCCGCAGGCGATGTTGGCGCTCGGCGAAGAGGGGGTGCGCGAGCGCATCAGGACGATCGGGCTGTTCAACGCCAAGGCCAGGAACGTTATGGCGCTGTCGGCGAAGCTGATCGCCGAGCACGGCGGCGAGGTGCCGCGCGACCGGGCGGCCCTCGAGGCGCTGCCGGGGGTCGGGCGCAAGACCGCCAACGTCGTGCTGAACATCGCTTTCGGGGAATCGACGATCGCCGTCGATACGCATTTGTTCCGGGTGGCCAACAGAACCGGCCTGGCCGCTGGCAGGACGCCGCTGGCGGTGGAAGTGGCGCTCCTCAGGCGGGTGCCGCCGCGCTATCTCCGCCACGCCCACCACTGGCTGATCCTGCACGGGCGTTACGTTTGCAAGGCCCGCAAGCCGGACTGCCCGCGGTGCGTGGCCCGCGCGTTCTGCAATTTCGCCGTCAAGCCGCCGCCCGCCGCGTGAGCCGGCTGGGGGTGCGTCAACTCGTCACCGCGTCGCGCCGACGCACCAGCAGGTCGCCAAAGCAATCGGCCGCCTCGGCGGCGCTGGCCAGCCGAACGCCGCGCACTTCATAGTGCACCAGGCGTGGCCCCTCGGCCGCCGGGTACCAGAACAGGTCCATGACGCACGCTCCGGCGTGGAACTGCCAGATCGTCGCGCCGCCCTCGCGGCGGACATAGTGCGGCGTGCCGATCAGTCGCGCGACCGCCTCAGGCTGCAGGTCGCGCAAGCGATCCGGGTCTCGCTCGTCGGCGCTCGGCGCGTTGGCCGGCTGGAGCCTGGCGTCGCCCGACCCGGCCACCGGCGACCCCGCGCTGGCCCGGGAGGACTCGAGAGCCCCCGGGCCGGACGCGGTCGCACAGCCGCCGAGAGCCAGCGCCAGCAAACCAGCCGACAGCGCGCCGAGCGATCGGGTCATTCGGTCCCCGTTTCCTTGAGATCCTTCAGGTCCTTGGCGTCCTTGACCTCGGCGATCGGCTCATCGAGCGGAGCGGTATCGCCGCGGATCGAGCCGCCGAGCTCAACCTCGAGCTGGCCGAAGCGAACCGTGCCGATGATCCGTCCGGTGCTCTTCACGGTCAGCTTCTCGCGCGCCGTCAGGGTGCCCTCGAACAGGCCGGCGATGACTGCCTCCTCGATCTGGACCTTGCCCCGGAACGTGCCGGTGTCGGTCACCTCCAGCACCTGGCTCTGCTCGAGCGTCGCCTCGACCGTGCCTTCGACGACCAGGACGTCGCACGCGGTGATCTCGCCGGACAGCGAGATGTCGCGACCGACCAGCAGCCTCTTGCTCTCGATGCTGTTGCGCGCCATCGGCCGCCGGGACTGCGAGCTGGCGAGATTGTCCGCCGCCGCGCGGCGCGGAATCTCGGGCACGTAGGCGCCGCTTTGCGGCTTGGAGGAGGGTTGGGTCGACATATCGGGGCCTTTCGCGTTGTCCGGTGCGGGCTTTTCCGGTGTTCCGTCGGTTTTCGACTGAGGGTTGTCGGTTACCAGGGTCGGCCCCTTGGCATCCGGCGTCGGCTGTCCGGTTTTCCAGCCGCTGGTGGGCGACGGTTCGTTTCGCGGTGCGGTTTCAAAGGGTTTACGGCGCCCGAACATAGTTTATCTCCTTTAGAAACCCGCCGCCCTAACCAACTGGGACATCACTATTATCCTTGAACGGTGCCAAACCGCAACAGGTCAGTGCGACGTCGCACATATTTCCTTGCCCGCGTTAGCGCGTCGTCGAAGCCTGTGATGCTCGTGCAGGGAGAACGCGGTCGCCAGGACCGGGGTCGCCAGGTTGACGAGGGGAATCGTCGTGAGCACCGCGATGGCGACCCCGGCCAGGAACAGAGAGCCTTGATTTTGCTTTCGGAATGCCTTGGCCTCGGCCCGTCCCATCCGTCTGACCGCGACCATTTCGGCGTACTCGCGGCCGAGCAGGTAGCCGTTCAGAAGGTAGAACAGCAAAAAGTTGACGCCTGGAATCAGGTAGAGCGGCAGGGCGAGCAGGTTGAGGCCGATCGACAGCAGGGCGAAGCGCAGCGCATCGCCGACGATCTCGGTCAGCGGCTGGGCGCGAGCCGGGCCGAGGCCGGGATAGTGCCGGGCCTCCACGGCCTCGGCGACGCGGTCGGCAAACAGGCCGCTGATCACCTGCACCATGCCCGGGAAGAAGACGATGGCGAGGATCACCATGCCGACCGCCCCGATCACCCCGAGGGTGCCGTCCAGCCAGCCGATCCCGGTGGCGTCGAGCGCGCCGATGCCGACACCGACGCCGATCGACAGCAGCACGATCAGGCTGAGTGTCGCCAGCATGGCGGCGATCAGCACCCCGCGCAGCCGTGGGTCGCCGAGCTGATTCAGAGTCTTCGAGACGGACTCGAACATCCGTGGCCTCCGACGCGCCGCTGCCCCCGCCGCGTGCCGCCTGGAATACCCCCGCCGGCGGTTGGCCCGCAAGGCTGCAGAGGCCATCGGCATCCGAGAATCCGGACCGCCGGGTTTCCCTCGGCGGATCGGCCCGCTAGATTGGCGCCGCCCTTGGCAGCGACCACGCCAGCCCGGGGCGAAGCGCAGGCCGTGGAGGGAGTGCATGCCCAAAAGTCTGGACGTCGTCGCGATCGGCAACGCCATCGTCGACGTGATCGCCCGCGTCGACGACGATTTCCTGAAGACCCAGGCGGTCGAGCGCGGCGCGATGACGCTGATCGACGCCGACCGTGGCGAGGCGCTGTACGCCGCCATGCCACCGGGGGTCGAGGTGTCGGGCGGGTCGGCCGGCAACACCGCCGCCGGGCTGGCGGCGCTGGGCGGGCGCGCCGGCTATGTCGGCAAGGTCCGTGACGACGTGCTCGGCAAGGTGTTCCGACACGATATCACCGCCCAGGGGGTGCGCTTCGAGACCGCCCCGGCGCTCGAGGGCCCGCCGACGGCGCGTTGCCTGGTCCTGGTGACCCCCGACGCCCAGCGTTCCATGAACACCTATCTCGGCGCCTGCGTGAACCTGACCCCCGACGACGTCGACCCGGCGATGATCGGCGACGCTCAGGTGGTCTACCTCGAGGGCTATCTGTGGGATCCGCCGAAGGCCAAGGAGGCCTTCCTGAAGGCGGCGCGGATCGCCCACGAGAGCGGCGGCAAGGTCGCTCTCAGCCTGTCCGACCCTTTCTGCGTCGACCGTCATCGCACCGAATTCCAGGAACTGGTGCGCCACCACGTCGACATCCTGTTCGCCAACGAGCACGAGATCGTCTCGCTGTTCGAGGCCAGAAACTTCGACGAGGCGATGCAGAAGGTCCGCTTCGAGGTCGAGACCGCGGCGCTCACCCGCAGCGAGCGCGGCTCGGTGGTGGTGCACCGCGACGAGGTGCACGTGCTCGACGCCGAGCCCGCCGAGCGGGTGATCGACACCACCGGCGCCGGCGATCTGTACGCCGCCGGGTTCCTGCACGGCTACACCCGGGGGCGCGACGCCGCCATCTGCGGTCAGCTCGGCAGCCTGTGCGCCGCCGAGATCATCTCGCACATCGGCGCCCGCCCGGAGGCCGACCTGAAGAAGCTGGTCGCGCAACGGCTCGGCTGAGGGCGTTGCGCTTGGCCGGGATGAGGCGCTTCCCGTTGATCTCCTTCACGGAGCGGCGGGTGGGTCCCGGCTCGCGCTGCGCTTGGCCGGGATGACGACAGGGTGGGGGAAGCGGGCGATGGTGGCTCACCAAAGATCCCTTACGACACAGGGTGGGGAAGCGCTCGTTCCTTGCTTGGCCCTCTCATCTTTGCCGCGCCAGGTTGCCGAGTGAGGACAGCAGCGCGTACTGGGTGGCGGAGTAGGCGATCGAGCACAAATTCGACAGGTAGGCCACGAACGCCACGGTGGCGAGACCGCCGGTGAAGCTGTCGGCCACCACCGCGATGGTGAACACGCCCATGTCCTGGCCGGCCAGCGCCGCCGCCGCCGCCAGTCCGCCGACGAACAGCGCCTTCAGCGTGCCGAACCGGTGCACCAGAAAGCCGCCGAACAGGATCCGGGGCCCACGCCGTGACGGTGGCTGGCCGATGATCCGCTCATGACGGCAAGGTGGGAGACGGTCAGCCGGTCGCTGCCGGCTCCGGACGGCGGGGCCGGCTGCCCTCCGGGAACAGCCGGATCAGCACCAGCAGCAGCGGCAGGCCGAGCAGCGCAACCCCGGCGGTGATGGCGAAGAACAGCGACCAGTCGCCGCCGAGGCCGTCGACCATCATGCCGGCCGAGGCGGAGAACCAGATCCGCGCCAGGTTGCCGAGTGAGGACAGCAGCGCGTACTGGGTGGCGGAGTAGGCGATCGAGCACAAATTCGACAGGTAGGCCACGAACGCCACGGTGGCGAGACCGCCGGTGAAGCTGTCGGCGATCACCGCGATGGTGAACACGCCCATGTCCTGGCCGGCCAGCGCCAGCCAGGAATAGGTCAGGTTGGTCGCCGCTGCCGCCAGCCCGCCGACAAACAGGGCTTTCAGCGTGCCGACCCGGTGCACCAGGAAGCCCCCGACCAGGATGCCGACGGCGTTGGCGGCCAGCCCGTAGACCTTGGCGACGTCGGCGATCTGCGTCAGCTCGAAGCCGAGCTCGCGGTAGAACACCCCCGACATCCGGCCCAGCAGGGCGTCGCCGAGCTTGAAGACGAAGACGAACACCAGGATCAGCAGCCAGCCGCGACGCTTCATGAAGTCGAGGAACGGCGCGACCGCGGCGCCGTACAGCCAGGCGGCGGCGGCCGCCAGCGACCCCACCCGGTCGCGCAGCGCGTCGTCGACCCGCTGCTCGCCGGCGCGGTCCAGCGGCGCTGGCCCCGGCGGTTCCGGCGCCAGCAGCACCGCCGCCATGCCGATCACCAGGGTGCCGGCGAGCAGAAGGTAGGCGATGTTCCAGCCGAAGGCGGCGGCCAGGTACAGGCCGCCGGCGCCGCCAACCAGGGTTCCGCCGAGGTGCCAGCCCCAGATCGCCGCGGCCGAGCCGGCGCCGTACTTCTCGGGCTCCAGGACGTCGATCCGGTAGGCGTCGATCACCACGTCCTGGGTCGCCGACACGAACGAGACCAGCACGCAGGCCAGCGCCACGGCGTACAGGTCGCGGCCGGGATCGGTCAGGGACAGGCCGACCAGGGCCGCGACCAGCAGGATCTGGGTGAACAGCGCCCAGCCGCGGCGGCGGCCGAGCCGGCGGGTGAAGAACGGCAGGTTCAGCCGGTCGACCAGCGGCGCCCACAGGAAATTGATGGCGTACGGGGTCGCGACCAGGGCGAAAAGGCCGATCTCGGTCCGGCTGACCCCGACGTCGCGCAGCCAGATCGACAGGTTCGAGAACACCAGCGGCGCCGGCAGGCCGGAGGCGAAGCCGAGCACCATGATGATGGCGATCCGCCGGTCGAGATAGACCCTCAGGCTGTCGAGCCAGTCGCGGAAGCCGTCGGTCATGGAAAACAACCCGTTGCAAAGATGACCATTTCGGCCCCGTTGCGCGGAGGATAATCCGGCCGGTCGGTTTCCCAAAGCCCCGAGACCTGCTCCCCGAGACGGGCGGTTGGCCGCGCTACGCCACCGCTCCGGTGGCGTCGAGCGCGTAGCCGGCGGAGCGGACCGTGCGGATCAGGTCGTCGCCCTGCTCGGCGTTCAGCGCCTTTCGCAGCCGGCGGATGTGGACGTCGACGGTGCGCGGCTCGACGTAGACGTCGGGGCCCC
>CAYNFA010000231.1:0-6366 GCA_964396345.1 uncultured Thalassobaculum sp. | reverse complement strand
AGGGTGAGGATGAGCGCGACGGTATGCTCAGCCACGGCGTGGGGCGAGTAGGCCGGCACACGGGCCACGACCAGCCCCGCCGCTTTCGACGCTTCCAGGTCGACGTGATTGAATCCGGCCGAGCGCAGTGCGATCAGCCGCACGCCATCGCCGGCTAGCCGGGCGATGACGTCGACATCGATCTCGTCGTTCACGAACGCGCACACGGCGTCGCTGCCACCCGCAAGCAAGGCGGTCTCGGCGGACAGACGCGCCTCCAGGAACGACAGCCGGTGCTTGTCTTGGACATTTGCCGCTTGCAGAAAGCGACGGTCATGCGGCTTGGCGCTGAACACGGCCACGTTCATGGGAAGCCTCCCTTGACGTCTCCAAACATCGCATGCGCCGAGACGTTCCGCGTCGGCATCTGCCGTTCGAATGCGGACCTCGCCCGACGCACCCGGTGGCAGCCTCCGAAGCACCGATACTCGGTGAGGTCGGCGGACGGCCTGATCACCGGGAGGACCGGCATCAGGGCGCGGTAGGCCCAGGCACCGCGGACCTCGATGTCCAGCCACTCGCTGAACAGAGTATAGCCGAGGCCGATGGCGCCGGCGGCCACCGCCACTCGCCGATAGCCGCGGTCGGCCCACCGGCGGTCTCCGGACAGCAACAGGGCGCCCGCCAGCGCGCCCAGCACGTCGCCGCTGCTGCAGTGCAGCACAGCGAACACGATCGCGCCGGGCGTGCCGGTTTCCCAGAGTGTGTGGAGCGGCATGCGCGCGATCTCTTAGGCGAGGCTGCCCAGGGCCATGGCGGCCGGATACCGCCGCAGCCATGCACCGCCGCCGTCACGCTAATCCAGGATCTGCCGGACCAAACCCGGATAGCGGTTGAAGGCGAGCTTCTGGACCAGCGAGCCGTCGACCGTCACGATCTCGGCGAGGACGCTGCCGTCGGCCGCGGCGGTGATCTGTCCAAGCTTCAGGCGCGGGTTGCCGTGATCCGCCAACTGCCGCTCCAGGAGTGTGCGGACACGCGCCGGCGTCATCTCCTCCGGAGTGCCGTGCGGGAGGCCGTAGAGCATCGCCGGAGAACCCGCCATGCCCGCCATGCCGGACCCCGCCGATGCGCCCGCCATCATTGGGCACGTCATGGCGCCGGCCTTTGGCATCGGGCCCTGCCCCATCATGCCGGGCATGCCGTCCTGGGCCATCCCTCGCTGGGCCATCATGCGCTGCATCATCTGCATCATCTCGGGCGTCATCATCGTCATCATGCCCGGGCCGCCCATCGGCTGGCCCGGTGCAGCGGCGCCGGCGGCCTGCGGCGTCGCGACACCGAGCTTGTCGAGCGTCGCCTTGTCCGGCTCGCCGGTGACCGGCAGGTGGTGCTGCGACTGATACTGGCGGATCGCCTCCCGAGTACCGTCGCTGAGAACGCCGTCGGTCTCCACCGTGATGCCCTGGCTCTTCAAGGCCTGCTGAACAGCCTTAACGGTGGCCTCGGGCACGGAGGTGGAGGCCGAAGACGCGATGGCTTGGGCGAGGGCGGGGCCGCCCGTCGCGATGCCTGCCAGCGCGATCGACGTGGACAGGATCACCGCGGCGAAGCCCAGCTTTCTGAGGATCGGATTCATGGTCGTTGCTCCTTATTGATTTCGTATCCGTCGTTGGCTCGCAGGGCTGCGCCCGTCGTCGGGCCGTAAGCTTTCTTCAGGATCACCCCGATGCCGCCCGCGCACGGAAAGACATTCGACATCTTGATATAAGTGTAGGCGCTGAACGCAGTCACAATAGCGCCAACGACGAAAGAGAGCGGGAAGAGCGGCCCTGCCAACTCGACGATCTGGCCAATCGGCGCGAAGATGCCCTCGCTGAACATCACGCCGGTGCCCATGGGCCACCGCGCCTGGCAGGATTATGCGTTCTTCTCGTAATCGTTCGTCATGGATTTTTCCTTTTCAGGCTTTTGGCGCATCGCCACCCAGAGCAGTGGCAACCCCGTCACAAGCCCGAGGCCAAGCACTGCCCATGTCGCCCGGCCAAGGTCTCCGCTGATCGCCTCGCCGCCGAAATGGGCGAGCAGGAAGCTCGCCGGAACGATGCCGGCCAGTGTCGCAAGCGCGAATCGCCAAGCGTGCAGTCGGCTGAGCCCCGCGGCGTAGCTGATCATGTCGAAAGACACGAAGGGCATCAGGCGGCTTGCGAAGACCGTCGCCGTCAATGCGGTCTGCGATCCGAGCAGCCCGGCATCCACTCGGTCGCCGAACACCCGCCGCAAGACATCATGCCCCAGAACCCGTGCCAAGCCGAACGCGATCAGCGCCCCAAGCTCGGCGCCGATCACGACCTGCACGGTACCCCAGAGATGCCCGTAGGCCGCCCCGGCGGCCAGCGCGATGGGCGCGCTCGGGATCGGGCTGGCCACGACCGCGACGGTCATGAGAGTGACGATCAGAACCGGCCCCCAGAGGCCAGCGCGCGCGACCAGCAGCTCCAGACGCTCACCGTCCATCAGTCCGCGTGCCTCGGTGAACGCCGAAGGCGCGAACAACCAGAAGCCGAGCAGGACGATCCCGAGAAACGCCAGCCCCGTGAGAATGGCGGCGCGCAGGCTCATTTCAGATCGCCTCGACGGCCTTTGCCAGAAGGTCGCGGACCTCGCCCGCGACGGCCGTCAGCTCGGCGTTCTCGATCGCCTGCATCGACGCCACCGGGTCGACCGCACTGACCTCAACGCCGCCCTCGACTTCGCGCAGGATGACATTGCAGGGCAGCATCGCACCGACCCGCGGCTCGATTCCGATCGCCTGATGCGCCATATTGGGGTTGCAGGCGCCGAGGATGCGATAGGCCGACATCTCGACATCGAGTTTCTTTTTCATCGTCGCCTTGACGTCGATCTCGGTCAGGACGCCGAAGCCATGGTCCGCCAGCGCTTTACGCGCGCGAGCGTCGATGTCGTCGATACCTGCGTCGGACATCATTCGATCGATTGTATAAGCCATTGAGAATCCCTATCTTTCATTTCCGAAGATATTTGATCAGCGCTGCTATGGCCAAAACCACAAGCACGAGGATCAGCAGCCCGAAGAGCCAGCCAAAGCCCATTCCGAAACCCATTCCGGGGCCCATTTCGTTCCAGTTCATTGTCCAATTCTCCCGTTTTTCTGCTGCAGGGTACGCCTTGCGATAGGCCTTTGCGACAACATGGGGCAGGACAGCGGGCGCAACCGGGCTCGCCGGATAGCGGCCGGCGCCGCGTACAGGTGGTCATGTTGCGCTATTCCCTCGACGAGGCGGTTCAGGTTCTGGAGGCTGGCGAACACGATGACGACGCGGTCACCCATCATCCCGGCGCCTACGAATTCCGGCGCGCCGCGAGCGGGCACGCTCACCTCGCTGCCACGCCGGGCTTCGCCATCGGTCCGGACGTCGCTCGCGACTTCGTGATGGAGCTGCGCGAGTTGAACGTGCGTCCGCACTTGGCCCGGAACACCAGCGGTCGGCGATCGACCGGCGCACCACCCGGTATCCCGGATACGGCGTAAGCCAGCGCATCCGCAAGCGGATCGAGGAGGCGTTCGGCTGGATCAAGACGGTCGCCAGGCTGCGCCAGACTCGGCTCCGTGGGTTGGCACGGGTCGACCTGGCCTTCACCTTCGCGGCGGCCGCCTACAACCTGGTACGGCTGCCCAAGCTGCTGGCGGAGACACCACTATGACAACGCAACCTGAGCTTCACTCCGAAATCACATGCCCGCGTTGCGGACATCGTAGAATCGAAGAGATGCCAACCAACGCTTGCCAATTCTTCTATGAATGCGAGGGGTGCGGCACCCTGCTGCGTCCGAAAGCAGGCGACTGCTGCGTTTTCTGCACCTATGGCTCGATGCCGTGCCCACCAATTCAACTTAAATCCCGGCAGAGCCCAGGCGACTGCTGTCGGAATTGAGCGACTTCTTCAACAGCCTGCTAATCTAAGGTCGAGCCGTTCGCCGCCAAGTTGACCATCGCCGGGCCGGGGCTTCCCATCAGCGCAGCGCCACCGTCAGCAGCACGAGCGTGTTCTGGAGCATTCGGGCTTTCGCGCATCATGCCGGAGCCGCCGCGACGGCGTCGACCGCCGCGGCGACACCGCCGTGTCGGGCGCCTTCTACCCCCCGAGCTTGTCCTGGGTCCGGGTCGCGAAGTCGCCGGCGTCGTGGCGCTCGTGGAGCTGCTCCTCCGGCGGGCCCGACACCCGGTTGACCATCCGGCCGCGCTTCACCGCCGGACGGGCGGCGATGTCCTTCTGCCAGCGCACCACGTTGGTGTAGGTGTGGGCTTCCAGGAAGGTGGCGGAATCGTTGTAGATGCCGCCGGTCACCAGAGTGCCGTACCACGGCCAGATCGCCATGTCGGCGATCGAGTACTCGTCGCCGGCCATGTAGCGGTTGTCGGCCAGGTGCCGGTTCAGAACGTCCAGCTGGCGCTTGGTCTCCATGGCGAAGCGGTCGATGGCGTACTCGATCTTGAACGGCGCGTAGGCGTAGAAATGCCCGAAGCCGCCGCCGAGATAGGGCGCGCTGCCCATCTGCCAGAACAGCCAGTTCAGGCTCTCGGTGCGCCGGGCCGGATCGGCCGGCAGGAACGCCCCGAACTTCTCGGCGAGGTACAGCAGGATCGCGCCGGACTCGAACACCCGGGTCGGCGGGTTCGTCGAGTGGTCCATCAAGGCCGGGATCTTGGAGTTCGGGTTGACCCCGACGAAGCCGCTGCCGAACTGGTCGCCGTCGCCGATGCGGATCAGCCAGGCATCGTACTCGGCGCCCTTGTGCCCGAGCGCCAGCAGTTCCTCGAGCATGACCGTGACCTTCACGCCGTTCGGCGTCGCCAGCGAGTAGAGCTGCAGCGGGTGCTTGCCGACCGGCAATTCCTTCTCGTGGGTCGGCCCGGCGATCGGGCGGTTGATGTTGGCGAACCTGCCGCCGTTCTCCTTGTCCCAGGTCCAGACGCTGGGGGGGGTGTAGCCAGAGGCGTCGTTCATGTCGCGGTTCCGTTCTCTGTTGCACAGCCTCGCGGAGGCTGTCGGTTGACTCGGATCGTCGGCCGGCCGCGGTTCCCGGCAAGGCGGTCGCGGCGCGTCGAAGCGCGCAGCCCGCCCGGGCCGGCCGATGGCGGCCAGACACAAGTATGGAGCCTGTTTCCCGCAACAAGCGCTGCGATCGGTTCCACGGCGGCACTGAACCTATCGGGAAAATCCGCCTCGCCACACCCTGGAAGCGGGCGCGCCCGGTTTCCGCCGTTTCGCCGGACGATCGCGGCGCCCAACGTCCACCCGCGCCGCCGCCGGCATTGACGGGCGCCACCGGCGGGCGCGATCCTTGCATGGCGAGCGACGTAGCCGTTCCCCTTCGCCTCTCCGGCGATCTGGAGAGAGTCCTTCCACGATGAGCTGGTCACGATGAGCTGGATCGAGATGCAGCCCGCGTCCGTCGTCGCGCTCGCCGACGCCGGCACGCTGTTCAAGTCGAAGGCCGGGGCGGCGCTGTACCAGGGCTACCTGCGGCTGCTGGCGGCGGCGGGCGGTGCGATCCCGGCCAAGAACGCCCTCGACCTGTCGGGCTTCGCCGGAATGCTGGCGGACGCCGCGCTGTGCGCGATCAGCGAGCCGGACCGCTGCGAGTACCGGATCACCGGCGAGCGGCTGAAGGAGCGGATCGGCTTCAACCCGACCGGCACCAACTACTACGACCTGGTGCCGGAGATTCGCCGGCCCTACGCGATCCGGGCGATGCGCATGGTGGTGGCGGTGCCGTCGGCGTTCCGCGCCGAGATCGAGCAGACCTATTCATCCGGCGAGGTGATGACCACCGAGGCGGTCGGCTTCCCGCTGCGCTCGGAAGAGCCCGGCGTCGACGGCTTCATCCTGTTCTCGGACCAGGCCCTCAGCCGGCGCGCCGGGGCACCGGCGACGCCGCCGCGGCTGCTCGGCGCCAACGTGATGCGGCGCGACCTGATCGACCTCGGCTTCGGCGTCGACACCACGTTCCGCGACCTCGTCCACGACACCGCCGACCGCGAGGGCGGCTGAGCGGTCAGGAGGCCGTGTCGGAACCACCGGTGGGGCCGCCACGCGGCAGCGCGCCCCCGACGACCGGGGTCTGCTCGGAGAACACCAGGATCTGGGTCACCGGCCCGCCCGGCGCGCCGATCGGCACGAACACGCTGACGTCCTGCACGGGATAGCGCGACCGCGTCACCACGAGCTCGAAGTCGGCGAGCGGTCGGCGCGACCGGAACACCGCGAGGTAGTTGGCCCGCACCCGCGCCGCCGAGCCGCCGAAGAAGCCGTTCTCGACCAGGCGGCCGGTCGGGTCGTGGTCGCGCAGGCCGGCCTCGCT
>CAYNFA010000230.1:0-6392 GCA_964396345.1 uncultured Thalassobaculum sp. | reverse complement strand
GTTTATGGCGGCCGGGTCTTCAAGTCGCTGGAGCACACCCAGCGCCTTCAGCGCTCGGCGGCGACGCTCGACTTCGAGATCCCGTACTCCGCCGAGCAGATCGAGGCCGGCAAGCGCGCCGTCGTCGAGTCGATGGGCATCGTCGACGGCTACGTCCGCCCGGTCGCTTGGCGCGGCAGCGAGATGATGGGCGTGTCGGCGCAGCAGAGCCGCATCCACCTGGCGATCGCCGCGTGGGAGTGGCCGTCGTATTTCGACCCCGCCGCCAAGATGAAGGGCATCAAGCTGACGCTCTCGACCTGGCGCCGCCCGGCCCCGGACACCGCACCGGTGCACGCCAAGGCGGCCGGCCTGTACATGATCTGCACCCTGTCGAAGCACAAGGCCGAGCGCGACGGCTTCCACGACGCCCTGATGCTCGACTACCGCGGCCTGGTGGCCGAGGCGACCGGCGCCAACGTGTTCTTCGTGATGAAGGATGGCAAGATCCACACCCCGGTTCCGGACTGCTTCCTCGACGGCATCACCCGGCGCACCGTGATCGACCTCGCCCGCGCCCGCGGCTACGAGGTGATCGAGCGCCAGATCCGCCCCGAGGAGATGGCCGACGCCGCCGAGTGCTTCCTGACCGGCACCGCCGCCGAGGTCACCCCGGTCGGCTCGATCGCCCAGTACAGCTTTACCCCGGGCGACATCACCCGCACCCTGGTCGACGACTACGACGCCCTGGTCCGGGCCGCCCCGGCAGCCGCGCAGGCGGCGGAGTAGCGAGCACCTCACGTCGGGACGATCGGAAACGCCCTACCCCTTGGCCGAGGCGCGTCCCTCATGCTCATGATGCGGCCCCTCGGGTTCGTTCCCGAGGGGCCGCCATGTGGCTTTACTCAGCCCCCGACCTTGTCGGTGGCGCTTGCTGTCGTCGCCGGAGCATCCATTTCCGCCAGCCTGTCGGCGCACAGATCAGCCGATCCGTAGACCGTTTGATCAACGCCGGCCAAGGTCACCCAGCCGCCGTCGGAGATCAGGTCGTCTCGGTTCCAGGATTCGGCTTCCTTGAGCTCGGCCAAGGTGGTCGCTGCGTCGGGACTGTTCATGAACCTCTCGACGCACACGGACGCTACCAGTTCTGTCCGAGCATCCTCTGCCGCCGTTTCAGCCATCTCGTTGGCGGTCCCGCCGGTCACCCAGCCGCCCACGGTGAAGCCCACGATCATCACGGCCACGGCGGTGCCGAGGCACGACCAGATCCACAAAACCTTGGACGGGCGAAAATTGCTCCAACCAGTCGATACACTGTTCTCGTCTGCCATAGTAGGCCTCCGTTCTTTTGATTGTTGGTTCACTGCGCTGTCCCGCGCAGATGCATCGCTGCTTACGCCGATGCTGAGCGCCACAAACGATCCCGCGCCCAGTTGGTGTTGCAGTGCCACGACCCAGCACCTCAGACGCGCGTGTGCTGCAGGCGAGGCAAGTCAAGCGATCTAGTATTCGAGGATCGCCAGTGCCAATCTCTGACGGCCAGATGAACGAACTAGCCAGTAAATTCTGTCAGAGAACGCATATAAAACGCACCAATATCGTTTGTCCTGTGGTTATGCTGTCGCATTGTTGCCTTATTTGACGAAGATAGAACGTGGAATGCTATATGAATAACAGTAATAATTTTATTATCACAGAGAACACCAACAATATATTGAAGAAAATATTTATAGCGATTCGCGCCGGAGCACCTTTCGCAGGGAGGTGAACAAGGGTTTCGGTTCCGCGGGTCGGACATCTTATCCGGAATTACGTAAGCACCCGGTGTAGGCCGCCTTGCGACGCGGAGGCTTTCGATAGCTGACTGTCGGTATGGATATCGATACCGACAGTCATCATGTCAGCCGCCTCGAGGTCGTCGATACCGGCCGTCGCCGGCGTTGGAGCGATGCGGAGAAGCTTCGGATCGTGGAGGAGAGCTTCTCGCGTCCGCGCCACGCGTCGACGACGGCGCGGCGCTACGGTCTGTCCGGTGGGCTGCTGTTCGCCTGGCGCAAGGCCTACCGCGAGGGCCGTCTGGGCAGCGGCCCGCTGGACGGGTTCGTGCCGGCGGTTGTCTTGCCCGAGTATCCGTGGGCCGGCGGCTCGGGCAGCAGCGGCGGGCGCATGGAGGTTGCGTGCGCGAGCGGCCGGCGCGTGGTGGTCGGTCCGGACTTCGATCCGCGGCCGCTGCGGGTCCTGCTGGCGGTTCTGGAGCAGCAGCCATGATCCCGGTTCCGAGCGGGGTGCGGGTGTGGCTGGCGACCGGCCACACCGACATGCGCCGAGGCTTCCCCGGCCTGGCGCTGCAGGTCCAGGAGGTGCTGCGGCGCAATCCGCTGGGCGGCCATCTGTTCTGCTTCCGCGGCCGCCGGGGCGATCTTTTGAAGGTGATCTGGCACGACGGCTAGGGTGCCTGCCTGTTCACCAAGCGGCTGGAGCGGGGCCGCTTCATCTGGCCGTCGCCGGCGAACGGGGTGGTGGCGATCACGCCGGGGCAGCTGGGCTATCTCCTGGAAGGCATCGACTAGCGCAACCCGCAGAAAACCCGGCGTCCGACGTCGGTTGGATGAGGTTCCGGCTTGGCGCCGGGGAGCGGATATGATTCGATTCTGCTATGGACACCATAGCCGCTCCGCTCCCGTCGAACCTCGCCGCCGCGCACGCGATGATCGTCGCCGAGCGCGCCGCGCGCATCGAGGCGCAGGGTCTTGCGGATGCTGCCAAGGCGGAGGCGGCTGGCGCCAAGGCGATCCGCTCCGCCAACGAGGCGCTGATCGCGCATCTGAAGCTGGAGATCGAGAAGCTGCGGCGCGAGCTCTACGGGGTGAGTTCGGAGCGCAAGGCGCGGCTGCTCGACCAGCTGGAACTGCAGCTCGAGGACCTGGAGGCCAGCGCCACCGAGGACGCGGCGGCCGCGGATGAGGCGAGCCTCGGCACGCCGGTGGCTCCGCAGCAGCGCCGCCGGCCGGCACGCAAGCCGTTCCCCGAGCACCTGCCGCGCGAGCGCGTGGTCATCGCCGCACCGCAGAGCTGCCCGTGCTGCGGGTCGGGCGACCTCTGCAAGCTCGGCGAGGACGTCAGCGAGACGTTGGAGGTGGTGCCGCGGACGTGGAAGGTGATCCAGACGGTGCGGGAGAAGTTCTCCTGCCGGCAGTGCGAGAAGATCACCCAGCCGCCGGCGCCGTTCCGGGTGACGCCGCGCGGCTTTGCCGGGTCGAGCCTGCTGGCAATGATCCTGTTCGAGAAGTTCGGCCAGCATCAGCCGCTGAACCGCAGAGCGAGCGCTACCGGCGCGAGGGGATCTAGCTGAGCGTCTCGACGCTGGCTGACCAGGTGGGTGCGTGCACCTTCGCGCTGCAGCCGCTGCATGCGCTCATCGAGGCGCATGTCCTGGCCGCCGGGCGGCTGCATGGCGACGACACCACGGTGCCGATCCTGGCCAAGGGCAAGACGACGACGGGGCGGATCTGGACCTATGTCCGCGACGACCGGCCGTTCGGCGGCCCGGATGCCGAGGGAACAGGGCCGCCGGCCGCCCTCTACTACGCCTCGGCCGACCGGCGCGGCGAGCATCCGCAAGCTCACCTGCGCGACTCTATGCCGGAATCCTGCAGGTGGACGCCTATAGCGGATACAACGGCTTCTACGACCCGTCCCGCCCGGCGGGGAAGATCACGGCGGTACTGTGCTGGGCGCATGCGAGGCGGGAGTTCTTCGAGCTGGCCGACATCGCGGCCAACGCCCGGCGTGGCCGGATGGCGAAAGTGATCTTGCCGATCGCGCTGGAGGCGGTCAGGCGCATCGACGCGCTGTTCGATATCGAGCGCGCCATCAACGGCCTGAGTGCCGAGGAGCGCCTGCAGGTTCGCGAGGCGGAGAGCAAGGCGATCCTGGCCGAGTTGGAGACCTGGCTACGCGAAGAGCGCGCGAAGCTGTCGCGCTCGGCCGCCGTCGCCGGGCCGATCGACTACATGCTCCGGCGCTGGGACGGCTTTGCCCGGTTCATCGAGGACGGCCGGATCTGCCTGACCAACAATGCCGCCGAGCGGGCGCTGCGCGGCTTTGCCCTCGGCAGAAAGTCGTGGCTGTTCGCCGGATCGCAGCGCGGCGCCGAACGCGCGGCCGCCATGGCCACGCTGATCAACACCGCCAAGCTCAACGACATCGATCCCCAGGCATGGCTCGCCGACGCCCTCGACCGCATCGCCGATATCCCGCAGCGCCGCCTCCCGGAACTGCTGCCGTGGAACTGGAAGGCGAACCGCGAAGCCAAGGCTGCCTGAGCCGGCGCAGCGGAACAGCTTGATCCAAAACCGCCGTCGCCGCACCCGATCACGCCGCGGTGCTCATCGTATGCTTACGTTTTAACACGGGCTTTCGCCCGTTTAAACTGGCATTAACCTATTGTTTTCAAATGCTGTTTGGCAGTGTTAACTGAGTAACTATATCCCTACGGGATATATCTTTCTAACGCTGGCGAGGCGCCGTGGAGGCGCTGGCGGCGCGGGGGCCGGTCGGGCGGCGACTGGATCTAGAACCGGTAGCCGACAAAGATCCCGGCTGAGAACGCGTTGGCCGAGCCCTCATCGGCCACGATCGGGCTGTCGGCGGCATCGCCGAGGAGCCGCGTGTAGCCGACCTGGCCGGAGACAGCCCAGCTGTCGCTCAGCGCGTAGTCGAGGCCGAGGGACAGGCCGACGTCCTTGAAACCGGCTTCGGCGCCGTATTCCTGGTAACCGCTGCGGAGCGACTGCGCGGCGTCGATGCCGAAATAGGATTGGGTGTAGCTGTCGTCGGCCCAGGTCGCCGAGACCGTGGCGCGCATCGACCAGTTCTCGTCGAAGCCGTGGCGGTAGCCGCCTTTGAGTTCCACGGTCAGTCCCTCGTGACCGTCACCGGCATCCTGGAAGACGGTCAGCCCGGCCGAAAGCGGGCCGAGGCCATAGTTGACGAAGCCGCCGACCTCGAACGAGCCGTCGACATCGCCGAGCCCGCGGAGCGCGTCGTTGTCATCCTGGTCGCGGCCCATCCGGTACCGCAGCACCGGGCCGGCCTGCAGCCGGTCCCCCGGACGGGGTCCCTTTAGGTTGAGCAGGTTGGCGCCGAGCATCGGCCCTTCCAGGAACACGCGGTCCCGGTAACTGATGTTGATCATCGGCAGCGCCGTGATCTCGTAGTCGTCGCTGCCCTCGTAGTCCGGACGGACCATTGCGCCGGCGCCAAGCCGTAGCTGCCAGACGGGTTCCGGCTCCTGCGCCGTGGCCCTGCAGGGGGAGCCTGCGAGCACCAGCCCACCGACCGTCAGGAGGCAAGCCACACCAACGAGGCCGGTCATTGTCGGGTGAGACGTCATAGGCCAGATCCATCGACTGTGGGTGTAGCCGGGAAACTACAGGACTGGGGCGTTGAATGCGAACCCGACTGGACGAGTTCGGCGGCGGCCTGGTGCCTCCCGTCGTCGCCCTGGACATCAAGCACCACCGGCGACTGTGGCGCATGACCCAGGACGAGTTGGCCGAGCTGTGCGGCATCTGCCAACCGACGTTATCGAACGCCTTGGCTGGCCGTTACCACTTGTCGAAATTACGGTGACAAATTACGGTGACAGTGCACTCGTCTTCGCCTTCGGCCCCGGCTTCTCCCGCTTCAGACGACGCCCGGTGAGCGCCTCCAGGCGCTCGAGGAAGCCGGCGTCTCCGACCGGCCGGCCGATGCTCTCGGCCCGCCGCAGGGCCTGAAAGCCCTCGGCGTCGTCGCCCGCCGCGACCAGGGCGGCGAAGTCGGGGTAGCGCTCGCGGACCGGCACGGTGTCGGTCACCCCATCCCCGGCGACGCGGCCGAGCTGGGCGTGCACGCTCGACCACGGCCAGTCCTCCGGCCGCTCGACGAGGCCGGCGCGCACCGGGTTGAGCGCCACGTACCGGAGCGCCGCCATCAGGTGCGCCTCGTCCATCGCCACGCAGCCGAACCGGCCCTGCCAGAAATGCCCGCTGCGCCCGAGCCGCGCGTGGATCCGCCCGGCGTGGGCGCGGTGCACCCGGGCGAGCGCCCGTCTCGGGCCGTCGTCATCCGAGGGTGTCAGGACCAGGTGCACATGGTTCGGCATCAGCACCCAGGCCCATACCCCGACCCCGGCCGCACGGCATTCCGCGCCGAGCCGGTCGAGGTAGAAGCGGTAGTCGTCGTCGTCGAAGAAGGTCCGCGCCCGGCCGTTGCCACGCTGGGTGACGTGGTGCGGGATGCCGGGGATCACCGTGCGCGCCATTCGAGCCATCGACGGATCATGCCAGCGGGGCCAGGGATCGTCAATCGAATGCACTGTCACCAGAATTCCATGGGCCGATGGCGCGTTCCAAAAGTAAGTGCAACAG
>CAYNFA010000229.1:0-6408 GCA_964396345.1 uncultured Thalassobaculum sp. | reverse complement strand
TTCGTGTTCGAGGACGGATTCGGGTTCGAGCGCTACGTCGACTATCTGCTCGACGTGCCGATGTACTTCGTCTATCGCGACGACACCTACATCGACGTCGCCGGCCAAAGCTTCCGGGACTTCATGGCCGGCAAGCTGCCGGACGTCGCCGCCCACACCGCCTCGATGGGCGACTGGTCCGACCACACCACCACGGTGTTCCAGGAAGTCCGCCTGAAGAAGTACATCGAGATGCGCGGCGCCGACGGCGGCCCGTGGAACCGGCTGTGCGCGCTGCCGGCGCTGTGGGTCGGGCTGCTCTACGACCAGGGCGTCCAGGACCAGGTCTGGCAGCTGTGCCGCGACTGGACGGTGGCCGAGCACCAGGCACTGCGCGACGCGGTGCCGCGCCAGGGGCTCTCGGTGGAGTTCCGCGGCCGCAACCTCGCCGCGTGGTCGCGCGACGTGCTGGCGCTGGCCCGGGAGGGGCTGCGCCGCCGCAAGCGGTTCGACAGTTCCGGCAACGACGAGACCGGGTTCCTCGGGGTGCTCGACGCGATCGCCGAGTCCGGTCGCACCCCCGCCGAGGAGCTGCTGGACGCCTACCACACCCGCTGGGGCGGCTCGGTCGACCCGGTTTTCGAGGAACTGCGTTACTAGGCCCGGCGCTAATAGGCCCGGAGCGGCTCGGCAGGCTCCGCGCTCGTCCAACCGGGGACGCTGATCTCCCGGCTCCGGATCAGGTCCAGGCAGACGTCCACCACTGTCGGGTCGAGCTTGGTTCCGCGCATCTCGGCGAGCACCTCCAGTCCCTTGTCGAGGCCGAGGCCGGGCCGGTAGGGACGGTGCGAGGTGACCGCCTCGAGCACGTCGGCGACCGACAGGATGCGCGACACCAGCAGCAACCGATCGCCGGTCAGCCCGAGCGGGTAGCCGGAGCCGTCCATTGACTCGTGATGCTCGCGGACCATCCGGGCGACCGGCCACGGGAAGTCGATATCCTTGAGGATCTCGTAGCCGACTTCGGGATGGGTCTTGATGATCGCGAATTCCGGGGCCGACAGCCGGCCCGGCTTGTTCAGGATCTCCGTCGGCACGTTGACCTTGCCGATGTCGTGGACGATCGAGGCGAGGCGCAAGCCCTCCAGACGGTTTTCGTCGAGTCCCATGCGGCGGCCGATGGCGAGCGCCAGATCGGCCACCCGGTCCTGGTGACCGACGACGTAAGGGTCGCGGCGCTCGACCGTCGCGCACAGCGCCTGCACCGTCTTGATCATCGACGACTTCAGCCGGTTGGCTGCCTCGACCCGCTCGGTGACGTCCCGGCAGGTCACCAGCCACCGGCTGGCGCCGATCTCGATCGGCTTGACGCTGAGCAGAAGCTCGCGCCGGATCCCGTCCGCCAGGATCGCGAAGCATTCCACGTTCACCGACTCGCGGTCGCGGGGCAGGTCGTGGAGCTGGCAGCCATCGCACGAGACCAGCGCGGCCAGGCTGCCGCGCGCCATCGCCTCCTCGACCCCGATTCCGAAGATTGCGCCGATGTTCGGGGCGACGAAGGTGAAGCGCCCGCCCCCGTCGAGCAGTATCACCGCGTCCGAAATGCTCTCGACCACCAGCCGGTGGAGGGTCCGCGACTCCACCAGATGCTGCTCGGCGTTGAATTGCTGGGTCCGGTCGATCACGACCCCGAGCAAACCCACCGGAACGCTGGCGGCGTCATCAAGCCGGATCTTGAAAAGCTCGCCGCGGATCGGCTCGCGCCCCGGCGGGCGAAAATTGAGCTCATAGTTCGCGACGCCGCCGCTCGCCAGCAACCTGCGGTCGGTGTCCTCGTGCCAGGACCAGTCGGTGGGGTTGAGATCGGCGGCGGTCCGGCCGACGATCCCATCGACGCTTGTTCCGAGAAGGGTGCAGAGCGCTTCGTTGGCGTGCGTGTACACCAGATCGACGTTCTTGATGTACGCCGGCATCGGCAGCATGTCGAAGATCGTCCCGCGCTTGAGCGTCGAGCTGGCAATGGTTTGCATTCACAACATCCGGAACATCAGCGGCGGAGGAACCCCATGGCACCGACCAGGCTCGCGCTTCACGAGGGTTTTTTCCAAGGCAACAACCCTACCGCGCATAAGTTAACGGACTGTTACTTACTTATTATGACAGGAGCGCAAACCGCTCCGGTGCGGAACGAGCAGACGACTGCCCGATATCCGGCCACGGGGTGAGGGAGCGGGGCATGCCACGCAGCGTCCTGGAACATGGGCACAGCCAGGAGCAGATCCGGGCTCGTCTGGCCGACGGTCCGCGGGCGAGCTACCTGCGCGACCTGGTGTTCGGCGGCATCGACGGCGCCGTCACCACCTTTGCCATCGTCGCCGGGGTGGTCGGCGCCGATCTCTCCACCCGGATCGTGCTGATCCTCGGCGTCGCCAACCTGTTGGCCGATGGTTTTTCGATGGCAGCCGCCAACTACTCCAGCACCCGCACCGAGGTCGACGAGTACGCCACGCTGCGCGCCATGGAGGAGCGGCACATCGACACCGTTCCCGAAGGCGAGCGTGAGGAGGTTCGCCAGATCCTGCGCGCCAAGGGCTTCTCGGGCGACGCGCTGGAGCCGGCCGTCGAAGTGATCACCGCCGACCGCGAGCGCTGGATCGACACCATGATGGCCGACGAGCACGGCCTGCAGCCGGTGGCTCGCACGCCGGTGCGGGCGGCGGCCGCAACCTTTGCCGCCTTCGTGGTCTGCGGTCTCGTCCCCTTGCTGCCGTTCCTGGTCGGCCTCCCCGCCTCGATTACCGCTTCCACCGTGATGACGGGCCTCACCTTCTTCGCCATCGGCTCGCTGCGCAGCCGCTGGTCGCCGCTGCCGTGGTGGCGCGCTGGCCTCAACACCACCGCGATCGGGCTGGGGGCGGCGGCGGTCGCCTACGCGGTCGGGCATCTGCTGGCGAGGTTGTGACGGTAACGCGCCGGGGTGGACGGTGCGGCCGGGAGGACTATTCTGCCGGGAGCGGCGCCGGATGACGCCACCCCCGGAGCAAGCGCCATGACCGCCGCCGCCCCCCGCCCGCTCGGCTTGGCCCATTTCACCGTGCTCGACGTCCCGCCGCTGGACCTGGTGATGTTGGCGGCGCGCACCGGCTGGGCCGCCATCGGCATCCGCCTGATCCAGACCGCCCCCGGGACGCCGGTCTACGCGCTGCCCGCCGGCAGCGCCGACATGCGCGAGATGCGCCGGCGGCTCGACGGCGAGGGCGTGCGGGTTCACGACATCGAGATCGCCACCATCGGCGTCGATTTCTCTGCCGCTTGCCTGGCGCCGGTGCTGGAATCGGCGGCGGAACTTGGCGCTGCGCGCCTCAGCGTGTGCGGCGACGACCCCGATGCCGCGCGGCTCGCCGCCAGCTTCGCCGGGCTCTGCGACCTCGCCGCCGGGTTCGGCATCGGCGTCGACCTGGAATGGATGGCGTGGCGGCCGGTCGGCCGGCTGGCCGACGCGGTGGCGGCGGTCACCGCCGCCGCGCGCCCGAACGGCGCTGTCCTGGTCGACGCGCTGCACCTGTTCCGCACCGGCGGCAGCCCGACCGACCTGACGGCGCTGCCGCCGGGCACGATCCGCAGCGTCCAGCTCTGCGACGCCGTGGCCGAGGCGCCGGCCGGCACCGAGGCGATCATCCGCGAAGCGCGCTCCGGTCGGCTGCCACCGGGCGAGGGCGTGCTGCCGCTCGACGCCCTGATGGCAGCCCTGCCGGAGGACGCAGCGCTGTCAGCCGAGGTGCCGATGGGCACCGAAACCCCGCCCGAGGAGCGGGCGCGCCGGGTCTACGCGGCGACAAGGGCGCTGGTGGAGCGCCGCCGGGCGGGTTGAGCCCCCGCCATCCGCTTGCCACCGCCGCTGACGCGGGAGACAATACCGTCCAATGTGTTCGTGAGGGGTGGGCCTTGGTCCTCACGCTGTTTCCTCCGTCGCGGGCCGAACCGCGCGTGGTTCTGCCCAGGATCTACCTGCGGCCGCCGCACCGCGGCGACTGGTTGGAGTGGGCCGAGCTGCGCGCCCTGTCGCGCGACTTCCTGGTGCCGTGGGAGCCGTCCTGGTCGGACGACGCACTGACCCGCGCGGCCTTCCGCCGTCGGCTCGCGCGCTACACCGAGGATTGGACGCGCGACCAGGGGTACTCCTTCTTCATGTTCCGGCGCGACGACGACGCCCTGCTCGGCGGCATCACGCTGGCCAACGTCCGGCGCGGCGTCGCCCAGTCCTGCGCCTTCGGCTACTGGATCGGCAAGCCGTTCGCCCGTCTCGGCTACATGACCGAGGCGGTGCACGGCGCCTGCGGCTTTGCCTTCGACCACCTGCGCCTGCACCGGGTGGAGGCCGCCACCCTGCCACACAACGCCGCCAGCCAGGGCGTGCTGCGCAAGTCGGGGTTCCGCGAAGAGGGGCTGGCGCGGCGCTACCTGAAGATCGATGGCAAGTGGCAGGACCATCGGCTGTTCGCGCTGCTGCGCGACGAGTTCGACCCCGGCGCGCGACCGGTCTGACGCGCCGGCGGACGCCGACAGACATGCCGGCCACCCGCGTTGTGCCGACGGCGCGGGCCGTCTAGCCTCACCGGCAAAACCCGCCGTGAGGAGAACCAGCATGGCCGAGCGTCAGGAATACGAAGTTTTCGCCGTCAAGTACGCCCACATCGCGACCCGCATGGCGTCGCAGAACCTGATCTTCAACGACCTGCACGACTCGCCGATGCCGCTCGACTACTTCGTGTGGGTGGTGCGCGGGGCCGGACGGACCTTCGTGGTCGATACCGGCTTCGGCGAGCGCGAATCCAAGGCGCGCGGCGTGCCGCTGATCCGCACCCCGGCCGAGGGGCTGCAACTGCTCGGCATCGACGCCGCCGAGGTAGAGGACGTGATCATCACCCACCTGCACTACGACCACGCCGGCGGCCAGCACCACTTCCCGAAGGCGACCTTCCACCTGCAGGACGGCGAGATGGCCTACGCCACCGGCCGCTGCATGTGCTTCGAGGCGATCCGCCGGCCGTTCGACGTCGAGCACGTCACCGACATGGTCCGCCATGTCTACGGCGGCCGCGTGAAATTTCACGAGGGCGACGCCGAGCTGGCCCCCGGGCTGACCATCCACAAGGTCGGCGGGCACTCGGCCGGGCTGATGTGCGTGCGGGTGTGGACCAAGCGCGGCTGGGTGGTGCTGGCGTCGGACTGCGCGCATTTCTACCGCAACCTGCGCGAACGCAACCCCTTCATCATCTGCTTCAACCTCGGCGAGATGATGAACGGCTTCAACACCCTGGAGATGCTGGCGGAATCCAACGACCACGTGATCCCGGGCCACGACCCGCTGGTGATGTCGTACTACCCCGCCCCGTCGCCCGAACTGGAAGGCATCGTGGTCCGCCTCGACGTGGCCCCGAAAGCCGGGTAGCGAGGACCGGGCGGCCGCACCCGAACCCCCGTCAATCCGTGGCCCCCGGCTCGGCCGCGCCACGGCGCATCCGTCCGGGGTGACGACAGAGGTGAGGTGGCCGACCCCGACGCGTGCGGGTTCAGCGGCCGACCCCGGCAAACGGCCTCCTTCCCCTGTCGTCACCCCGGGCAAGCGCAGCGCGACCCGGGGCCCACCCTCCGCCACGGCCGCTCCGGCTCGGCTATTCCGCGATCCGCAGCCAGGGCCAGCGCGCCCGGTAGCTCTCGGCTTTCGCGCGCCGGAGGCCGGGCGGGCTCGGGCACAGTGGGTTGGGGCGCAGGATGCCGGCGTACAGGTCGTCGAGCCCGTGCGGCGCGCGCAGGTCGAGGCCGCCGTCGGGTCGCGGCGCCAGGCCGACGCAGGTGCAGGCGATCGGGAACCGCGCGATCGCGTCGGCCGCCGACGCCACCGGTGGGAATGGTGTGCCGAACTTCGCCTCGTACCAGAGCGGCACCCGCTTCTGGTTCTTCGGCTCGACCACCACGCCGAGGTCCGCGAACAGGGCGCCGGCGCGCCGGATCACCGCGTCCTCGGCCTCCCAGCCGGTGTCGTCGTCCCAATAGAAGATGTCGTAGTCCTTGATGTGCTCGCCCGCGGGCCGGTCCGACAGCCGGTTCCACGCCGGACCGTTGACGCAGCCCGCCACCAGCCAGGGCTGGGCGACGCCGAGCGCCGGCAGGCGCTCCAGGATCGCGCGGTTGGCCGGGTTCGCCAGGACGTCGGCGATCAGCGTCTCGGCGGTGGCTGCCGCGCGCACCCTCACGCCCGCACGCGCACACCGCCGCGCGGACCGGTGTTCAGCCGGTCGGCGAACTCCGGCGCCAGCGGCCTGCCGTCGCGCAGGTTCAGCCACAGCCGCCAGAGATCGCGCCGACGCTCCGGCTCCGGCCAGTCCTCGAATCCGGCGCGGGCGTGCAGGATCGAGTGGTTGCACA
>CAYNFA010000228.1:0-6409 GCA_964396345.1 uncultured Thalassobaculum sp. | reverse complement strand
TCCCCTGGTGTTCCGCACCCGGCTCGTGGACCTGGTCCACGAGCCGGGTGCGGAACACCAGGGGAGCGGCCTCCAGGACCTCCCGGTCGTAGGTCAGGTGGGCCTCGACGACGAACATCGACGCGTCGGCCTCGCGCCGGTACGCTTCGGCGATTCCGAGATGGGCGCAGACAGCCTCGGTCGCCTGGTCGAACGCCACCGCGTAGTAGCCAACGTTCATGTGGCCGTTGTAGTCGATCCAGTCCGGCCGGACGATAGCCGTGCCCGAATCGAACCATCCGTGGTCGTCGATGCTTGCCACGCCACCCTCTCCCGTCCCGGCTGTCCCTCTGCAGGTCCCAGCCCGATCGCCCTCCGCGGAGCCTTCCCCATGATGGCGATCCTGACCTGGCTCGGCAAACACGCCACCGGCACCATGGCCGCCGGGGTGTTCCTCGGGCTGGCGGTCCCGGAACTGGCGGCCCTGGCCAAGCCGCTGCTGGTCCCGGCCATCGTGGTTATGCTGACGATGTCGCTGCTGCGCCTGGAGCCCGCCGCGATCCGCCGGGCCGCCGGATCGCCGCTGCGCATCCTGCCGGCGGTCGCGCTCGTGCTGCTGGTCTCGCCGCTGCTCGGCTTTGCCGCCGCCGAGGCCCTGGACCTCGATCATGGCATCGCCACCGCGCTGGTGGTGTGGACCGCCTCGCCGCCGCTGATCTCGGTTCCGGCTATCGCCGTTCTCCTGGGTCTGGACGGGGCGCTCGCGCTGATGGTCACGACGGTCGCCGGCCTCCTGGTTCCCGTGACGTTGCCCCCGATCGTGTTCGCCCTGATCGGACTGGAGCTCGACATCAGCCCGACCGGTCTGGCGCTGCGACTGGCGCTCCTGCTGGCCGGAGCCGGACTGGCAGCGGCCGCGATCCGGCGGGTGGTCGGCGCGGCTAGGCTGCAGCGGCACGCCCCGGCGATCGACGGGGCGTTCCTGCTGATCATGCTGCTGTTCGCGGTCGCGGTGATGGACGGCGTCACCCGCACCGCGCTCACCGACCCATGGCGGGTCGCCGGGCTGCTGGCGCTGGTGTTCGCCGTCAGCCTGGGCATGCAGGCGATCGGCTGGGCGGTGTTCCGGCCGACCGGCGCGCGCAACGCCGCCACGCTGGCGTTGGTCGCCGGCAACCGCAACATGGCGCTGGTGCTGGGCGCAGCACCGGCAGCATTCGAGCCCGATGGGTTCCTGTTCCTGGCGATGCTGCAGTTCCCGATCTACCTGCTGCCGGCGCTCCTCAAGCCGCTCTATCGGCGTGCCGGCATCTAGCGCGCCAGTGGGTAGGGTTGGAGCAATCGGCGAAATCGGGGATAATGAACTGCCTATCGAAGGGCCGTGCGGCCGATGAACGGCAGCGCTCACAATCCGAATTGGGGCAGGCTCGGTGAAGGCGATCCAGAGTGCGCGGCGGCGGGGCCGGCTCGGAACCTGGCGGCGACGGCTGCTGATCGTCCTGTTCACGGCGCTCGCAGTGGGCGCCTCCTACGTGTTCTCCGCCGAGAAGCCTGGCAACTATCAGGACATGCTGGCCGGCGTGGTCACCTTCGTGGGCCTGTCCGCGCTAACACTGGACTGGTGGATTACCCGCGGCATCAACCGCAGCGGCGGCGTGCAGGCCATGCGGTCAGGCGGGATGCTGTCCACCGGGCCAGCCGCCACCGCCGGACGTCTGTGGGCGCAGGGCGAGGGTTTCCGCATCTGCGGCCTGCCGAACGACGCCCGCAAGAACTTCAGCGAGGCGGCATCGCTGTCGCGGGAGGCGAAGCAGGAAGTGCTGGAGGCGACGGTGAAGCTCAGCCAGGGCGAACTCGCCGCCGAAACTGGCGAGTTCGACGATGCCGGTCGGCTCTACGAGGAGGCGTTGACGCGCTTCAGATCGGCCAAGGACGCGCGGGGTGCAGCCCGCTCCGTGACGGCGCAGGGGCACTTGGCGCTGCTGCGCCGGGCCTACGAGCCGGCCCGCCAGACGTTCGAGGAAGCCCGCGAGCTGTTCGCCCGCGAGAACGACAGATTCGGCGAGGGCTGCGCGTTTCTCGGCCTGGCCGAGGCGTGCGTGCGCCTGAGCAAGAATGACGAGGCCGCCGGCTGCTTCGACCAGGCGCGCTTCATGCTGACCCAGGTCGGCGACCGGATCGGCGAGGCACACGCGCTGTACGGTCGCGGCGAGTTGTACCGCCTCGAGCGAAACCCCGCCGAGGCCCAGAACCGGTTCGAACGCGCCCTGACCCTCTACCGCCGCACCGGCGACTACGTCGGCGAGGCTCTGGTCCGACTGGTGATGTCGGACGGCTACCGCAAGATGCAGCGCCCGACAGAGGCCCGCGAGATGGCCCTGGAGGGAGCTCAGCGCTTCAAGCAGGCCGGACGGCGGGTGGGCGCCAGCGCCCTGATCGCCGGCCGCGGCGACGTGCGGCGCTGCCGGATCCGATTCGAGTGGGGCCGCGCCAACGGTGCGACCGCCCGCAACCTGTTCATCGAATCCGGCGACAAGGACAACGAGGCCCGGCTGATGATCGGGATCGGCGAAATGGAACGCATCGCCGGCAACAACGAGGAAGCCCGGATCATGTTCGACCGGGTTGTCGCCCAGGCCAAGTCCTCGGAAGACCTGCTCATCACCGCAGACGCCCAGAAGGGCCGCGGCCACCTCGACATCGCCCGCGGCCAGCAGCGCAGCGCCCGCGAGATCCTCAAGGAGGCTTATGGTCACTATCAGAACGCCGGCGGTGCCCGCGACGCCGCGCAGGCGCTGATGGACCTAGGCCAGGTCGACATGCTGATGGAGAACCACGACCGCGCCCGGGTGAACTACGCTCAGGTCCGGTCGATGTACCAGACGCTCAAGGACGCCCACGGCGAAGCCTCGGCGCTGCGCGCGACCGGCGACCTCGAATCCTCGCTCGGGCGGCTGCCGCAGGCACAGCAGGCCTATGCGGAAGCCCGCATCCTGTTCCAGAGCGTCGGCGATCGGCTTTCGGAGGCTGACGCGGCACTGCTGATCGGACTTCTGGCGGTGAACGAAGACAACGCCACCGCGACCGCGCTGCTGATTCAGGCTGGCCGCCTGTACCGAGCGGTCGGGGCTGTTGAGTGGCAGCGCAAGGCCCACGCGATGGCCCAGCGGGTGCGCTGACCCCCTGCCCGATCGCGCGGCAGAGCGCGATATTTTTGCAACACGCGGTCCGAAGCGCGGGCCCTGTACAGGCCGCCATCTGGCGCCAGTGATGGCTCTGTGGTACCCCATTCCTAAGCTCTCGGGGTCGAAGGCACTCGGAGACGTGTGCCTTCAGGTTGCATCGAGAGCCCGGTGAACCAGGACGGTCGCTCAAGCGGAACATGAGGCATTTTGGAATGCGTCGCTCGATTTTGGCCGCGGTACTCGCTACGGGGCTCCTCGCCGGTTGCGCCAGCCAGGGCGAATTGGAGAGGGGCGAGGTTTACGATCCGATCGAGCCGGCCAACCGGCTCGTTTTCGCCGTGAACGAGACCCTCGACACCTTCATCCTGCAGCCGACCGCCTATGTCTACCGCGGGACGGTTCCGGACCCGGTGCGCGACATGGTCCGCAACTTCCTGGCATGGCTGCAAAGCCCGGTCATCCTCGCCAACGACCTGTTCCAGGGCGAGTGGAAGGCGGCCGAGAACACCGTCTCGCGCTTCGTCGCCAACGCGCCTTTCTTCGGTTTCATCGACAACGCAAGTGGCCTCGGCCTGGAATACCGCGAGGAAGATTTCGGTCAGACGCTCGCGACTTACGGGATCGGCGACGGGCCTTACATTGTCCTGCCGCTGCTCGGTCCCAGCAACGGCCGCGACGTGGTCGGACGGGTGGTCGATCAGTTCCTGGATCCAATCAACTACGCCAAGGGCGGCGATCCGCTGGACTCCGACGACGATGTCGACACTTTCCAGATGGGGCGCCGGATCGTCGGCGCTGTCGATTTTCGGGCACGGAATTTCGACGCGATCAATGAGTTGAAGGAGACCTCGGTGGATTACTACGCCCGGGTCCGAACCATCTACAAGCAGCGCCGCGAGGCGCTGATCGAGAACGGTACCCCCCCGGCGGGCGCCGGCGGGACCGGGTCGTCCGGCGAGTTCGACCAGTATGTCCCGGGCGGACAGCCTGCGGAGCGCCGGCGGTCGTCGACGCCGTCGAGTTGAGAATGACCATTTCGATCGGGAAGCAGTCATGATGTTCATGCGCGCGTTCGCGCTTATTGTGATCCTGGTGGCAGCGCCGGTCATGGCGCGGGCCGAGGCATCCACGCCCGAAGGGTTCATCGGGAAGCTCGCCGACCGGGCCCTCGCTCTGGTGACCGACAACGCCAGCAGCATGACCGAGAAGCGCGAGCAGTTTGATCGGCTCCTGTCCGAGACCTTTGACATGGAGGGAATCGGTCGGTTCCTGCTCGGCCGCTACTGGCGCCAGGCGACACCGGAGGATCGCGAGGCCTATCTGAAGGCCTTCAACGAGAGCATCGTCTACACCTACACCGCAAGGTTCGACGAGTACTCCGGCCAGAACCTGGTGGTCGACGGCAGCCGGGAGGACGGTCAGTTCATTCTGGTCAACAGCCGGCTCGTGGACCCCAAGGGTGGCCCGGAGGTGCGCGTCGAGTGGCGGCTGATTCGCCAGGGCGATGCCTTCAAGGTGGCTGACGTGGTGATCGAAGGGGTGAGCATGAGCGTCACCCAGCGCCAGGAGTACGCCTCGGTCATCCAGAGCGGCGGCGGCGAGGTTAGAGCGCTGATCAAGGCCCTGAACGACCGCATGGCCCGCCTCAAGTCCTCGAATTCCTGAGACCAGGCGCGAGCGCGGATCGATCCGCGCCTTCGGACGACGCGCTCCGGAACTTGCTGCAGAGATATTGCCGGGCCGACACGCTGGCGTGTCGGCCCGGTCTGATTTTCAGCTGCGGCGGATCGGCTTGTACTTGATGCGGTGCGGCTGAGCCGCTTCGTCACCCAGCCGGCGCTTGCGATCGGCCTCGTAGGCCTCGTAGTTGCCCTCGAACCACTCGACGTGGCTGTCGCCCTCGAACGACAGGATGTGGGTGGCGACCCGGTCCAGGAACCAGCGATCGTGGCTGATCACCACGGCGCATCCGGCGAACTCCAGCAACCCCTCCTCGAGCGCCCGCAGGGTATCGACGTCGAGGTCGTTGGTCGGCTCGTCGAGCATCAGCAGGTTGGCCCCCGACTTCAACATCTTGGCGAGGTGCACGCGGTTGCGCTCACCGCCGGAGAGCTGGCCGACCTTCTTCTGCTGGTCGCTGCCCTTGAAGTTGAACAACCCGACATATGCGCGGCTCGCCATCTTGCGGCGACCGAGATCGATCTCGTCCTGCCCGTCGGAGATCTCCTCGAACACGGTCTTGTCGGCGCGCAGGCTGTCGCGGCTCTGGTCGACGTAGCCGAGCTTCACGGTGTCACCGATCCGGAAGGCCCCGCCGTCCGGCTGCTCCTGGCCGGTGATCATCCGGAACAGCGTGGTCTTGCCGGCGCCGTTCGGCCCGATCACCCCGACGATGCCCCCCGGCGGCAACTTGAACGACAGGTCGTCGATCAGCAGCCGGTCGCCGAATGCCTTGGACAGGTGCTCAGCCTCGATCACCACGTCGCCCAGCCGCGGCCCGGACGGAATGACGATCTGGGCGGTATCGGACGCCTTTTCCTGGTTGCGGGCGAGCAGATCCTCGTAGGCGTTGATGCGGGCCTTGGACTTGGCCTGGCGGGCCCTCGGGCTCTGCTGGATCCACTCCAGTTCCTGGTTCAGCGCGCGCATGCGGGCGGCCTCGGTGCGGCCCTCCTGCTCGAGACGCTTCTGCTTCTGAACCAGCCAGCCGGAATAGTTGCCTTCGTAGGGAATGCCGCGGCCACGGTCGATCTCCAGGATCCACCCCGCGACCTCGTCGAGGAAATAGCGGTCGTGGGTGACGGTGACGACGGTACCGGCGTAGTCGGCGAGCGTGCGCTGCAGCCAGGCGACGGAATCGGCGTCCAGATGGTTGGTCGGCTCGTCGAGCAGAAGAAGGTCGGGCTGCGACAGCAGCAGCTTGGCAAGGGCGACCCGCCGGCGCTCGCCACCGGAAAGCATGGTGACGTCGGCGTCACCGGGCGGGCACCGCAGCGCGTCCATGGCGATCTCGACCTTGCGGTCGATGTCCCAGCCGTCGGCCGCGTCGATCTTCTCCTGGAGTTCGCCCTGCTCGGCCAGCAGGTCGTTCATCTCGTCGTCGGTGAGATCCTCGCCGAACCGCGCGCTGACCTCGTTGAAGCGGTCCATCAACGCCTTGATCGGGCCCAGCCCCTCGATCACGTTACCCTGGACGGTCTTTGTCGGATCGAGATCGGGCTCCTGCGACAAATAGCCGACGGTCG
>CAYNFA010000227.1:0-6410 GCA_964396345.1 uncultured Thalassobaculum sp. | reverse complement strand
TTGTCGTCATCCCGGCCAAGCGCAGCGCGAGCCGGGACCCACCCGCCGCTCCGTCGGCGCACCAGCGGCAGGCCGCCGTCGCGCCGCAGGCCCCGGATAGCCGCGGCTTCGCCACGGCTTCCGGGGTGACGACGAGGGAGGGGTGGATAGCGTCGCGACCGCCGATCAGGCGCCGCCGCGGCCGACGTTGCCGCTGCGCACCGGCACCCCGAACTCACGGTGGCAGATCGCCGCCAGCCGGGCGATGCCCTCGTGGATGGTCTCGATCGACGGGTGCGCGAAGCACAGGCGCAGCCGGCGAGCGCCGGCGGCGGCGTCGGCCGACCACTCGGATCCCGGGTTGATCGCCACGCCCTCGGCCTGGGCGGCCTTGAACAGCCGGCCGGTGTCGACCGCCTCGGGCAGGGTGACCCACAGGAAGATGCCGCCCTTCGGCGCGCTGAACTCGGCGGCGGCGCCGAACTCGCGGTCGACCGCCTCCATCATCGCCGCGCACTTGGCCCGCAGCGTGCCGACCAGCGCCGCCACATGGGCGTCGAAGCCGCCGGCGAGGTACTCGGCCAGCACCATCTGCTCGAGCGCGCCGGTGCCGCCGTCGGTCTTCAGCGCCAGCAGGCGGCTCAGCACCGGCCACTCGGCGACGATGTAGCCGACCCGCAGGGCCGGCGCGATCGATTTGGAGAACGAGCCGCAGTAGACGACCCGGTCGCCGCCCTCCAGCGCCTTGATCGCCGGCGGCCGGTCGCCGTCCCAGATCAGGTCGGCGTAGCAGTCGTCCTCGACGATCGGGATGCCGTGCGCCGCGGCCAGCCGCAGCAACTCAACCCGGCGCTCGACCGGCATCACCGAGCCGGTCGGGTTCTGCACGGTAGGGATGGTGTAGACGAATTTCGGCCGCACGCCCTCGGCCTTCAGGCGGTCGAGGATGTTGGCGAGCGCGTCGATGCGGATGCCGTCGCCGTCGAGCGGGGCGCCGATGTAGCGGGCGCCGCATTTCGCGAGTCGGGTCATCGCCCCGCTGTAGCACGCCTCCTCCAGGATCACCGTGTCGCCGGGTGCCACGAAGGCGGCGTTGACCAGGTCGAGCGCCTGCAGCGAGCCGGAGGTCACGAGCACGTCGTCGGCCGAACAGGCGAGGCCGGCGCGCGCCTTCAGCAGCCGCGCCACGCCTTCGCGCAGCGCCCGGTAGCCCTGCGGCCCGCTGTCGAGGCCGTAGGTCGCCAGCGTGTGCCCCTCGCGGGTCAGCACCGCCGCCGCCGCCGCCGCCAGCTCGGCGACCGGCACGTTCTCGGCGTCGTTGTGGCCGCCGACGAAGTTGAACGCCGGGAAGCCGCCCCAGCGGCCGGCCGGCGCCGGCAGGTCGGCGCGCAGGAACGGCGCGTAGTCGAAGCTCATGGGGTGTGACCTCGGGCAGGGGTGGGTGGTGCGGGATATCGTCAGTTCTTCGCCTTGTCCCCGGTCACCACCGGGCCGACCCGGTCGCCGAGGATCGGGAACCGGACCACGCCGTCGGAGGCGTCGTAGACCCATTCCTCGAGCGGGCCGGCCTTGTTCAGGGTGTCGGGCTCGCCGAGGGCGGCGCGCAGCTCGTCCTTGGTGGCGGCGCGCTCGGCCTTCTTGACGATCTCGGCCTTGGAGTCCTCGAAGCAGCCGGCGAGACCGAGCGTCGCGGCCAGGGCGACGGCGGCGAGCAGCGGTCGCCGGAAGCGGGGGGCGGTCATGGCGGCGGGACTCCTGATGAAGCATGACTCGCGGGCAGGGTAGCGGAACGCCGGGGGACGGTCACCGGCCGCGCGCATCCTCCAGGATCATCGCCGCCCCCTTCTCGCCGATCATGATGGTCGGCGCGTTGGTGTTGCCGGTGGTCAGCTCCGGCATCACCGAGGCGTCGACCACCCGCAGGCCGGTCAGGCCGTGGACCCGCAGGCGGGAATCGACCACCGCCGTCGGGTCCTCGCCCATCCGGCAGGTGCCGACCGGATGGTACAGGGTGGTGCCCTCGCGGCGGGCGAAGTCCTCGAGTTCGTCGGCGCGGGTGACGTCCGGGCCGGGCTTGATCTCGGCGACGCTGTGGGCGGCCAGCGCCGGGGCGGCGTAGATCCGGCGGGCCTGCTCGAAGCCGGCCAGCATCACCCGTGTGTCGTCGGGGTCGGACATGTAGTTCGGCCGGATCAGCGGCCGGGCCAGCGGGTCGGCGGACGCCGCCATCACCGTGCCGCGGCTGGCCGGCCGGGTCGGGCAGATCACCAGCGAGATGCCGGGCTCGCGCTCCAGCTGCAGCACCCGGGCGGCGTCGTAGCTGGCCGGCGTGAACAGCAGCTGCAGGTCCGGGCTGGCCAGCCCCTCGCGGCTGCGCGAGAACGCCATGGCGCTGGTGACGCCGAAGGTCAGGGCGCCGTCGCCGCGCAGGAAATAGCGCAGGATCTCGCCCGCCACCCGCGGCAGCCGCGACAGCTCGTTCATGGTCACCGCGTCCTTCACCCGGTGCACGATGCGCGCGACGTAGTGGTCCGACAGGTTGCGGCCGACGCCCGGGGAATCGTGCAGCACCTCGACGCCGATCGAGCGCAGGTGCTCGGCCGGGCCGATGCCGGAGACCTGCAGCAGGTGCGGCGAGTTGACGGCGCCGCCGGCCACGATCACCTCGCGTCCGGCGCTGATCGTCCGCTCCACCCCGCCCTGGCGGAACGCCACGCCGGTGCAGCGCCCGCCGTCCATCAGCAGCCGGGTGGCGACCGCGCCGGTCTCGACGCGCAGCCCCGGCCGCTTGCGCGCGCGGGCCAGGTAGGTGCGGGCGGTCGAGCCCCGGAACCGGCCGAGCCGCGTCATCTGCGAGTAGCCGGCGCCCTCCGGCTCGGCGCCGTTGAGGTCGGCGCTGACCGGGAACCCGGCCTGCCGGGCGGCCTCCACGAAGCGGTGGGTGAGCGGCAGGATGGTGCGGTAATCCTCGACCTCCAGCGGGCCCTCGCGACCGCGGTAGGCGTCGTCGCCGCCGGCGTAGCGCTCGGAGCGGCGGAAGAACGGCAGCACCTCGTCCCAACCCCAGCCCCGGCAGCCCTGCTGGGCCCAGCCGTCGTAGTCGGCGGGGTTGCCGCGCACGTACAGCATGCCGTTGATCGACGAGCTGCCGCCGAGCACCCGGCCGCGCGGCCAGTGGATGGCGCGGTTGCCGGACGAGGCCTCGGGCTCGCTGGCGTACATCCAGTTGACCCGGGCGTCGTGCAGCAGGTTGCGCACCCCGGCCGGGATGTGGATGAACGGGTGGCGGTCCGGCGGCCCGGCCTCCAGCAGCGCCACCCTGGCACCGCCCTCGCTCAAACGATCGGCCAGCACGCAGCCGGCGGAGCCGGCGCCGACGATGACGTAGTCGAAGCTGTCGCTGCTCATGGAACGCGTCCCGTGGTGAGACGGGCAGCATCGCAAGCTTCGGGCGAGGGGGGCAACGGCGTTCGTTGCTTAGGCAATCGACGCGCACGATCGGCCGGGACAATTGTCCGGGCGGCATCTTGCGTTCGCCGACCGAATGGCCATTCTGTGGGCCGCGTTCGCAACTGAACGCACCAATATGCCGCTGAACGAGGAGATCCCGCCATGACCGCCTGCATCGTCGGATGGTCCCATCTGCCCTTCGGAAAACGCGAGGGCGATGACGCCGAGAGCATGATCGTGAAGGTGGCGTCCGACGCCCTGGCCGACGCCGGGCTCGAACCGAAGGACATCGACGCGGTGTTCCTCGGCCACTTCAACGGCGGTTTCGAGAAGCAGGACTTCACCGCCTCGCTGGTGTTCCAGGCCTCCGACGATTTCCGCTTCAAGCCGGCGACCCGGGTCGAGAACGCCTGCGCCACCGGCAGCGCCGCCGTCCACCAGGGACTGACCCTGATCGAGGCCAAGAAGGCGCGCCGGGTGCTGGTGGTCGGCGTCGAGAAGATGACGGCGCTGCCCGGCAAGGAGATCGGCGACACCCTCCTCAAGGCCAGCTACCTGAAGGAGGAGGCCGGCGTCGAGGGTGGTTTCGCCGGGGTGTTCGGGCAGATCGCCCAGGCCTATTTCCAGCGCCACGGCGACCAGTCCGACGCGCTCGCCCGGATCGCCGCCAAGAACCACAAGAACGGCGTCGCCAACCCCTACGCCCAGATGCGCAAGGACCTCGGCTACGAGTTCTGCCGGAACCCGAGCGAGAAGAACCCGTTCGTCGCAGGGCCGCTGAAGCGCACCGACTGCTCGCTGGTCTCCGACGGGGCGGCGGCGATCGTGCTCGCCGACGTCGACACCGCCCTCGGCATGAACAAGGCGGTGGCGTTCCGCGCCGCCGCGCACTCCAGCGACTTCCTGCCGATGTCGAAGCGCGACATCCTGAAGTTCGAGGGCTGCGCCTCGGCCTGGCAGAAGGCGTTCGCGCAGTCGGGGCTCAGCCTCGACGACCTCGATCTGGTCGAGACCCACGACTGCTTCACCATCGCCGAGCTGATCGAGTACGAGGCGATGGGGCTGGCGCCGGAAGGCCAGGGCGCGCGCGCCGTGCTCGAGGGCTGGACCGAGAAGGACGGCAGGCTGCCGGTCAACCCGTCCGGCGGCCTCAAGGCCAAGGGCCACCCGATCGGTGCCACCGGCGTGTCGATGCACATCATGGCGTCGCTGCAGGTGCGCGGCGAGGCGGGCGACATGCAGGTCGCCGGCGCCAAGCTGGCCGGCATCTTCAACATGGGCGGGGCGGCGGTCGCCAACTACGTCTCGATCCTGGAGCCGCTGCGCTAGAACCATGACCCACGGCGTCCGGCTCGCGCGTCCCGACGAGCTGGACGCCCTTCCCGCCATCGAAATGGCGGCCGACGAGCGGTTCCGCGAGACCGCCTATGCCGCCCTGGTGGCCGGCTATCCGACCACCGAGCTCGAGGACTTCATCGAGACCCAGGACCGCTGGGGCCTGTGGGTGGCGGTCGACCCGGGCGACCGGCCGGTCGGCTTCGCGCATTGCAAGCCGGTCGGGCGCGGCACGGTCTACGTCGCCCAGCTGTCGGTGCATCCCGACCACGCCGGCCGCGGGCTCGGCGGACGCCTGATCGACCGGGTGGCGGCGTTCCACGGCCCGCGCGGCGTGGCGCGCCTGACCCTCACCACCTTCCGCGACATCCCGTGGAACGCGCCGTATTACGCCCGCCTCGGCTTCCACGAGGTGCCGGATCTCGGTGCCGAGATGTTCCTGAAGCGCCAGATCAACGAACAGATCCGCGCCGGTTTTCCGGCCGAGAGCCGGGTGGCGATGCAGCGCCTGCTGTAGCCGCGGCGCGCCGGAACCCACCCCTCCCATGTCGTCATTACGGACGCCCACGCGGCGCGTGGGCGAGCCGGAACCCACGGGGCGACGGGCATCGGCGGCGAGGCCGGGGCGGCGGGTGGGTTCCGGCGCGCCGCGACGCGGTCGCTGCGGCCGGAATGACGACCAAGGGGAGCAGGGCGCTCGGCGCCGTGTTGCGGCTGCCGTGGCCGTTCGTCCTGGGCGCGACCTGGGCGCGACCACTCCCCAAAGCCGTCATTCCGGACGGGCGCGCGTGAGCGCGGCCGAGCCGGAACCCACTTAGCGACGGGCGCTGGAAGCGGCGACTGCCCGGCACCCGCTTCGCCGTTGCGGGTCAGGCGCGCAGCAGGGTTTCCGCCACCGCGTCGTCGCCGTCTCCCTCGACGGCGAGCGGGTCGCGGGCGGTCAGCTTGTGGCGCACCACCAACTCGGCCAGCGCCGCGCGGCGAGGGTCCGCCAGCCGCGCGCCCTCCGCCGCCAGCAGGCAGGCCGAGGCGGCGTGGTACAGGCCGGACGCCACCGTGCGGGCGCGGTGCTCGCCCGCGGCGCCGGCCCGGGCGGCGGCGTCGACGGCGGCGGTGGCGCGGCCGAGCAGGGCGGTCAGTCGGGCACGGGCACCCTCGGGCACCCCGGCCTCCGCCATCCGCCGGGCCAGCGCCGAGCCCAGCGCCGCGTGCGCCTGATCGCGGCGCGACGCCCGCAGCACGTCGAGGGCGACGATGTTGCTGGTGCCCTCCCAGATCGAGCCGAGATGGGCATCGCGCAGCAGCCGCGGCTCGGCCCATTCCTCGATGTAGCCGACGCCGCCGCGCGCCTCCATGGCGTCGCCCGTCACCTTGCGGGCGTCGCGGCAGACCCGGAATTTGACCAGCGGTGTCAGGATCCGGCGCAGTGCGGCGCCCTCGGCCTCGCCGGCATCGGCGCGGGCCAGCGCGTCGGCGGTGAACAGCACCATCGACAGCGCCTGCTCGGCCGGCAGCAGCAGCTTCAGCAACTGGCGGCGCTGCAGCGGCATCTCGATCAGCCGGCGACCGAAGGCGCTGCGGCCGCGGGCCACGGCGAGCGCCTCGCGCAGCGCCCGGCGCATCATCCCGGCCGAGCGCACGGCGTT
>CAYNFA010000226.1:0-6437 GCA_964396345.1 uncultured Thalassobaculum sp. | reverse complement strand
AGTTCGTTCTTCGCCCGCGTCTTCGACAGGGTCATGATGCGATCGGTGCGGGTCGCCGAGGGATGGATACCGAACACCCGGACGTTCCACTCGGGTGTCCTGCCGCCGACCGCGTTGGTGAACGCGGCGAGTGCGGCGTTGCCGGTACCGCCGCAGATGTAGTCCCAGCGCGGCTGCCGCCCGGCCATGCCGATGATGTTCACGATGGTGCCGTCCCGCCGCTGCTTCATCGGCGCCAGGAACAGTTGCGTCAGGTGGATGTAGCCCATGACCTTGAGCGCCCAGGCCTGCTCCCAGCGCGCCATGTCGATGTCGAACAGCCCGCCGCCCGGGATCGCGCCGGCGTTGTTGACGAGGATGTCGGCGTCGCCGTGACTGGCGGCGAGCTTCTCGCGGTCGGCCGGCAGCGACAGGTCGGCCGCCACGGTGTCGACCTTGCCCTGGAGACCCTTGGCCGCCTCGCCCAGGCGGCCCGCGTCGCGCGCCACCAGCGTCACCGACGCGCCCTCGGCCAGGAACGCCTCGGCGATCGAGAGACCGATGCCTTTTGACCCGCCCGTCACCACCACCCGCTTGCCGGTCACCTGAAGATCCACGCTCGCCTCCCTGGTTGTCGCTTCGTTATCACGATTGTCGGCGCGGCGGCGGCCGCGGCCAACTCCCTTCGCTACGCACGCACCTGTTCCGCCACGGCCCGAACCGTGTCCATGAACAGCGGCGCGGCGGACGACGACACGGCGTCGCCCCAGGTGGTCAGGCCGACGGGGCCGCCGGTATCGCCGCTTCTCATTTTACATCACCGTTGACGCGGTTCAGCATGCCGCAAACGGCCCCAGGACGGGAGCGAAGCCGCCATGCAGGCAGTGACCATCGACGGCCTCGCCGTTCACTATGCCCTCGACGGCGCGGAGGACGCGCCGGCGCTGGCGTTCGCGAACTCGCTCGGCACCGATTTCCGGATCTGGGACCGGGTTCTCGACCGCCTGGATGGCCAGTTCCGGACGCTGCGCTATGACATGCGCGGGCACGGCCTGAGCGGGCTTGGAAACCGGCCGTTCGACATTCCGGCCCTGGCCTCCGATCTCGATGGCCTGCTCCGCCACGCCGGCATGGAGAACGCGCTGGTATGCGGGCTCTCGATCGGCGGGCTGGTCGCCCAGCAATTGGTGCGCGACAACCCGTCACGGGTGCGCGCCCTGGTGCTGTGCGACACCGCCGCCCGGATCGGCACACCGGAGATGTGGCAGGCCCGCATCGCCGCCATCGCCCAAGGCGGCCTGGAAGGCCTCGCCGATGCGGTGATGGAGCGCTGGTTCGCGCCATCCTTCCGCCTTGCCCGCCGGGACGAACTGGCGGTTTGGCGGAACATGCTGGTGAGGACCCCGGCCGCGGCCTACGCCGGAGCCTGCGCGGCGCTTCGCGATGCCGACCTGACGGCCGACGCTGCCCGCATAGCGGTGCCGACCCTGGCCGTGTGCGGCGCCGAGGACGGCGCGACGCCGCCGGCCGTGGTCAGGGCCCTCGCAGAGAGCATCCCGGGCGCGCGCTACCGCGAGATTCCCGACGCCGGCCACCTGCCCTGCGTCGAGCAGCCGGACGCGCTGGTCCATCACATGCTGACCTTTTTCAGGGAGAACGGCCTTGCCTGACCAGACCGACGACCGGTTCGCAGCCGGCATGGCGGTACGACGCGCGGTGCTCGGCGACGCTCACGTGGACCGGGCGGAGGCGCGCAAGACCACGTTCGACGGCGATTTCCAGCGCTACATCACCGAGACCGCCTGGGGCTCGGTGTGGACCCGACCGGGCCTGCCGACGCCGACCCGCAGCCTGCTGACCCTGGTGATCCTGGCGAGTCTCGGGCACTGGGAGGAGTTCGTCATGCACATTCGCGCCGCCCGCAACACCGGTGCGACCCGCGACGAGATCAAGGAAGCGCTGTTCCACGTCGCGGTGTACGCCGGCGTGCCGGCCGCCAACCGCGCCTACGCGCTGGCCAAGGGCGTCTATCAGGACGAGGACGCACAGGGAGGACCCGAGCAATGACCGTGGTCTCGGGCTTCGGCCCGCGCGACTGGGGGAGCCACCCGCCATACATCGACCCTGGGTACAAGTCGACGCCGCTGCGCGGCCCGACCAAGCCGCTGATCCCGCTGAAGGCGACGTTGAGTGAGTTGACCGGGCCGGTGTACGGCCATGAGAGCGTCGGCCGGCTTGACGCCGACCTGACCAAGAACGGCGCCCGCAACGGCGAGCCACTGGGCGAGCGCATCGTGGTGACCGGCCAGGTCCTGGACGAGCGCGGCCGGCCAGTGCCGGACACGCTGGTCGAGGTCTGGCAGGCGAACGCCGCCGGACGCTACGTCCACGTCGTCGACCAGCACGCCGCCCCGCTCGATCCGAACTTCTTCGGCGGCGGGCGCTGCGTGACCGATTCCGAGGGCCGGTACCGCTTCTACACCGTCAAGCCGGGGGCCTATCCCTGGGGCAACCACCACAACGCCTGGCGCCCCAACCACATCCATTTCTCACTGTTCGGGCCGAGCTACCTCACCCGCCTCGTCACCCAGATGTACTTCCCCGGCGACCCGCTGCTGGACCTCGACCCGATCTTTCTCGCCACGCCGGAGCGCGCGCGCGCGCGGCTGGTGGCGGCGTTCTCGCTGGATGCCACCGAGCCGGAGTTCGCGCTCGGCTACGCGTTCGACATCGTCCTGCGCGGCGCGATCGCCACTCCGATGGAGGATTGAGTCATGGCCGACATGCTCGGACAAACCCCCTCCCAGACCGTCGGTCCCTACTTCGCCTACGGCCTCACCCCGCAGCAGTACGGCTACCCCCTCAAGGAGATCGCCAGCGGTCGGCTTGCCGACAGAGGGGTCGAGGGTGAGCGGATCCGCATCGAGGGCCGGGTGTTCGATGGCAAGGGCGCGCCGATCCCGGACGCCATGATCGAGATCTGGCAGGCCGACGCCCGGGGCCGCTACGCGCACCCCGCCGACCCCAGGGGATCGAACGCCGACTTCCGCGGGTTTGGCCGGTTCGGCACCGGTACAGACCCGGAGTTTCGCTTCGCGTTCGAGACGGTTAAGCCGGGCGCAACAGGCGACGGCCAAGCCCCGCATGTCAACGTCGTCGTATTCATGAGGGGATTGCTGGTGCACGCTTTCACCCGGTTGTATTTCTCCGACGAGGCAGTCGCCAACGCCTCCGACCCGGTGCTCGCCACGGTGCCGGAAGACCGTCGGCGGACCCTGATTGCCGCGCGTCACGACGGCTCGACTGGCGTGGTTTACCGTTTCGACATCCATATGCAGGGCGATGACGAGACCGTGTTCTTCGACGCTTGATCTTCCTGGCCCGCCGGAGGGTCCGCCCGAAATCTGCTCCGGGAGTTCGACCATGAGCATCCCGTGCATCATCACCGCCGCCCTTACCGGTTCATTGCCGACCAAGGTGAACAACCTGATCGACTGGCTGGCCGCCGAAACGCTCGCTCATGATGTGACGCCTGATTTAGATGCCTATGATTTACCGATGCGATTCACGATATCCGAAACGGCGAAGGCGGGTCCGATCCGGGAACCTTTGGCCGTCCGGTTGGTGATGGACGCGAAGAACCCCATGCCGGTCGACCGACCAACCCTCGAATACCGACCGACCCTCGAATACTGTTCGAGCACACTGGGACGCTTGGCCTCCGACGCCGCATGGACTGGCGCCGGCACCGGTCGGGACCAGATCACCCTGAAACGCTGGTCGCCGGCACTCGGCGGCCACTGGAGAACCGGGATGGAGGACAACGTCCGCCTCGATCACGACACGCTGGCCCCCACGAACGCCGCCCTGGTGCGCGGCGTGGTGGTTCTGCGCCTCGAGTGTGACCGGCACCGGGCGACGGTAGCCGAGGCGCCGGCGATACCGTCGTTGCCTGCCGCCGACTGACCAGCCGCGCCACCATGGTCAGCGCCCACGATTCCCGCATCCTTGGTCCGCTCTTCGCCGAGCCGAAGATTGCCAAGCTGTTCGACGACACCGCCACGGTGCGGGCGATGGCGCGGGTCGAGGCCGCGCTGGCTCGCGCCGAGGCCGCGACCGGAGCGATCCCGCCCTCCGCCGCCCACCGAATCACCGAGGCGTCTGACACCTTCGTCGCCGACCTCGATGCCCTAGGCCAAGGCACCGAGCAATCCGGCGTGGCAGTGATCGACTTCGTCGCTCAGTTCCGCGCCCATGTCGGCGGCGACGCGGGTCAGTGGGTACATTGGGGTGCAACCAGCCAGGACATCGTCGACACCGCCCTGGTGCTGCAACTGCGTGATGCCCTAGCCATGATCGCCGACCGCATCGAACAGGTCATCGGCGCGCTGGCCGTGCTGGCCGACGCGCACCGTGGCACGGTGATGGCCGCCCGGACCCGCTACCAGCAGGCGCTGCCGACGACCTTCGGCCTGAAGTGCGCTGGGTGGCTCCTGCCGCTGGTTCGGTGTCGTAAGCGCCTTGCCGAGCTGCGGCCGCGCCTGATGGTGGTGCAGTTCGGCGGTGCCGCCGGAACCCTGGCGGCGCTCGGTGACGACGGCGTCACGGTGATGGAGGGGCTAGCGGCGGAGCTCGATCTGGGCTGCCCGCCGCTGCCCTGGCACACCCAGCGCGACGGCATCGTCGAACTGGGATCATGGCTGTCGCTGGTGACCGGCAGCCTCGGCAAGCTCGGACAGGACGCGGTGCTGCTGGCCCAGACTGAGGTCGGCGAGATCGACGAGAGCGCCGGCGGCGGGCGCGGAGGATCTAGCACCATGCCCCAGAAAGCAAACCCGGTGACCGGCGAGGCTCTGGTCGCCGCCGCCCGCCTGAACGCCACCCTGCTGGGTGGGTTGCACCAGGCTCAGATCCAGGAACACGAGCGCGGCGGCGTCGGCTGGCAGATGGAGTGGGCGACCCTTCCGACCATGGTCGTGACCGCGGGCGCGGGGTTGTCCAAGGCGGCAGCGCTGCTGGAGCGCCTGTCGGTTTCGGCAAGTCGGATGCGGGACAATCTGGGTGCAGCGGACGGACTGATCCTGGCCGAGGCCGCAACCTTCGCGCTCTCCGTCCATATGCCGCGCCCGGACGCCCAGGCCCTCGTCAAGTGCGCGGCGCGGTCGGTGATGGGCGAGGGCGGCCATCTGGTCGACGCCCTGAGAGCCCGCACGTCCGCCGCGGTAGACTGGGAGCGGCTTCGCGATCCAGCCAGCTACCTGGGATCCTGTGACGCTCTGATCGATCGGGCCCTGGCGGCCGCCAAGCCCGATCCGCTTGCCTCCTAGCAGGCCAACTCTATTTATCCGGCGACAGGGTCAGGCCGGGCTGCTTTCCTGCTCGCCTATCCGGATTGTCATGCGCACCAGTTCGGCCAGCGAGCGAGCGTGCATTTTCTCCATGACGTTCGACCGGTGCACCTCGACGGTACGCTGGCTGATGCCAAGATCGAAGGCGATCTGTTTGTTGAGCCGACCGTCGACCATCGCCTCAAGAACCTGTACCTCCCGGGCGCTGAGCGTCCGGTAGCGCGTGAGGATGCTGTCCAGCTCGGCGCGACTGCGCAGACGCTCCTGGCTGATCTTGAAGGCGCACTCGACCACATCAATGAGGTGGCGGTTATCGAACGGCTTCTCGATGAACTCGTAGGCACCCTCTCGCATCGCCTGTATGGCGATCGGCACATCGGCATGCGCGGTGATCATTACCACCGGCAACACGACACCCCGCCTGTTCAGCTCTGCCTGCAGCTCAAGGCCGCTCATCTCGGGCATCCGGATGTCGAGCAGGATGCAGCCGGGCTGCTCGGGCTCGAACGCGTCGAGAAAGGAAGCGCCAGAGGGGAAGCTGATCGCGCGGATGCGGACCGACTGCAGGAGTTCCGCCACCATCTCGCGGTTCACCTCGATGTCGTCGACCACGTAGGCGCACGGCGAAGCCGCCACCTGACCCTCGGGGTTCTCGACCGATGCAACAGCCACGCCGAATCCCTTCCCCGGCTCGAGCGCCATCATCCAACCTCCACCGAGCCAGGACTGACTATATCCCTGTCCTTGTGGAAGTCCGCAATTGCGTTCCGCGACTTTGCTCGCCGAAGGTAGGACCCAGCGTACTTCGCCGGTTCAAGCTCCCATGTTTCAGCCCCGCGCCTTGGTTGCCGACGACTGCCCGCTGACCGCGCAGGTTCACGCCGGCCTGCTCGAATCGATCGGGTATCGAACGGCCATCGTCGAGTCGGGCAATGCCGCGGCGCTGGAATTCTACCGGGCCACGTCCGGCGGAGATCCCTATGATCTGTTGCTGCTCGACCTCGACATGCCGGACGGCGACGGCGCGAGCGCGGCCCGGCTGATACGGGCGATCGAGACAGGGCCGATCAGGGTCACGTTGGTCTGCGCCACCGGCCAGCCACTCGCGCT
>CAYNFA010000225.1:0-6453 GCA_964396345.1 uncultured Thalassobaculum sp. | reverse complement strand
CCCGCCTGACCCAGATCGACTACGGTCGCGAGATGGCGTTCGTGGCGGTCGAGGACGGCGATCTGCTCGGAGTCTCCCGCCTGGCCGAGGATCCCGAGGGCGAGACCGCCGAGTTCGCCGTGATGGTGCGAACCGACCGCCAGAAGCGTGGTCTCGGCGAGCGGTTGATGGCGGACCTGATCGGGTACGCCCGCGACCGCGGCATCGCCGTCCTGCACGGCACCGTGATGACCGAGAACCGCCGCATGCTGGCGCTGTGCGAGAAGCTCGGCTTCGCGCGATCCTCGCTGCCCGACGACCCCGGCATCGCCCAACTGACCCTGCGGCTGGATGCGGCGCCGGAACCCTTCGTTAACCACAAGCGTTGACTGGCTGTTTAGATCCTTGGGGCAGAGTGAGGCCTTCAAGAAGGAGGCCGCCATGTCGCCGGACACAGACCCCGTTACCCTCGACGATATCGCCGACCGCACCGAGATCGGCACCGTGCGCGAGCCCGAGTTTCGGCTGGTCGCCGACCTGATCCGCATGACCATCCTCGGTTTCGAGGAACGCGCCGCCGCGTGAAGGGCCTCCGACCGCCGCCCACTCCCGGGGCTGTCAGGCTTGTCGTCTCCGATCGATCGAGAGCGCCCGTGTCGGGACCCTTGTCGGGGCCCTGCCCACGCCAACCGTCACCGGCCTTGCCGCGATTGTCCTGCGCCCGCACGGCCCGCTGTTTCTCCCAGTTCCACGGTCGTTCGGCCTTGACGGTTGGCTACGACGACGCCGGGACTAGACGTCCAGGTTCGCCACCTTGAGGGCGTTCTGCTGGATGAATTCCCGTCGCGGCTCGACCACGTCACCCATCAGGGTGGAGAACACCTCCTCGGCCTCGTCGGCGTGGGCGACCTTGACCTGCAGCAGGGTGCGGCGATCGGGATCAAGCGTGGTCTCCCAGAGCTGCTCGGGATTCATCTCCCCGAGGCCCTTGTAGCGGTTCACGGCCATGCCCTTGCGGCCGATCGCGAACACCTGCTCGATCAGGCCGACCGGCCCGTGCACCGTGCGCGGCCCGTCCTTGCCCTCGAGGCTCGCCGGTCGGGCAAACATCTCCTGCAGCTCGGGCGCCCGGTCGTCGAGCGCCCGCGCCTCCGGCGTCTTCAGGAAGGCGCCGTCCAGGCGGAAGCGCTCGGTCACGCCCCGCAGCGTGCGCTCGAACTCCAGGGCCGGCCCAGTCGTGGTCTCCTCGAAGCGGCCGGACCAGCCTCGCTCGTGTTCTTCGGACAGCGCGTCCAGGCGTCCCGCCAGATAGGTGGCGGTCGCCTCCGCGGTCGCTGGATCCGACAGCAGGCCGGTGCCGAGCGCGCCAGCCACCGCCGCCTGCTCGACCACCACCGGGCTGCCGAGACGCCGGGCCAGAGGCTCGATCAGCTGCTTGGCCTGGCGGGCGCGCTCGGCCTGGCCTGACAGGTCGACACCGGCGATCTGGGCGCCCGAGGCCAGGGTCAGGACGGCGCCCTTGGTGCCCTCCTCGATCAGGAAGCGCTCCAGCGCCCGGTCATCCTTCAGGTAGGTCTCCTCGTTGCCGCGCTTGACCCGGTAGAGCGGCGGCTGGGCGATGTAGAGGTAGCCGCGCTCCAGCAGTTCCGGCATCTGCCGGAAAAAGAAGGTCAGCAGCAGGGTCCGGATGTGACTGCCGTCGACATCGGCATCCGTCATGATGATGATCCGGTGGTAGCGCAGCTTGGAGATGTCGAACTCTTCCGGACCGATGCTGGTGCCGAGGGCGGCGATCAGGGTGCCGATTTCCTGGCTCGACAGCATCTTGTCGAAGCGCGCCCGCTCGACGTTCAGGATCTTGCCCCGCAGCGGCAGGATCGCCTGGGATTTGCGGTTGCGGCCCTGCTTGGCGGAACCGCCGGCGCTGTCGCCCTCGACCAGGAACAGTTCAGCCTTGGCCGGGTCGCGCTCCTGGCAATCGGCGAGCTTGCCCGGCAGGTTGGCGATGTCGAGCGCGCCCTTGCGCCGGGTCAGCTCGCGCGCCCGCCGCGCGGCCTCACGCGCCGCCGCCGCCTCGTAGGCCTTGGCCACCACCTTGCGGGCGTCGGCCGGATGCTCGTCGAACCACTGGTCGAGCTTGTCGGCGACGATGCTCTCGACCACCGGCTTGACCTCGGACGACACCAGCTTGTCCTTGGTCTGCGACGAAAACTTCGGGTCAGGCACCTTGACCGACAGCACGCAGGTCAGGCCTTCGCGGGCGTCGTCGCCGGACAGGCTGACCTTCTCCTTCTTGGCGATCCCGGAAGACTGGGCATAGTTGTTGACCTGACGGGTGAGCGCCGCGCGGAAGCCGGCGAGGTGGGCGCCGCCGTCCTTCTGCGGGATGTTGTTGGTGAAGCAGAGCATCGTCTCGTGGTAGGAATCGGTCCACTCCATCGCCACCTCGACGGTGATGCCGTCGCGCTCGCCGAACATCATGACGGTTGGGTGCAGGGCGTGGCGGGCCCGGTCGATGTACTTCACGAAGGCCTCCAAACCTCCCTCGTAGAACATCTCGACCGTCTTCGGCTCGGCGGTCCGCTCGTCGTTCAGCACGATGCGGATGCCGGAATTGAGGAACGCGAGCTCGCGCAACCGGTGCTCCAGGGTCGCGAAGTCGAACTCCACCATCGTGAAGGTGCCCTGCGACGGCTTGAAGGTGACCTCAGTTCCCGACCGCGCCGACGGCCCGACCACCACCAGATCGGCATCCGGCACGCCGTGACGGAAATGCATCACGTGCTCGAGCCCGTCCCGCCAGATCCGCAGCTCCAGGAGCTCGGACAGCGCGTTGACCACCGACACCCCGACCCCGTGCAGGCCGCCGGAGACCTTGTAGGAATTCTGGTCGAACTTACCGCCAGCGTGCAGATGGGTCATGATGACCTGCGCCGCGGACACTCCCTCCTCGGTGTGGATGTCGACCGGGATCCCGCGACCGTTGTCGCACACCGTGACCGAACCGTCGCCGTTCAGGGTGACCTGGACCGCATCGCACCAGCCGGCCAGCGCCTCGTCGACGGCGTTGTCGACGACCTCGTAGACCATGTGGTGCAGGCCCGATCCGTCGTCGGTGTCGCCGATGTACATGCCAGGCCGCTTGCGCACCGCGTCTAGGCCGCGCAGGACCTTGATGGAATCGGCGTCGTAGCCGCTGGATCGGCCGTTCCCGCCCTCGGGAAGGGTCTCGTCAGCCATTCGATGATTCTCCTCGGAATCCGATGGTGGCGGACGGCGCCAGCCGGCCCTCCGCCACCTCCATGATTTGGGTCCGGTCGGCGATCGGCGCAAACACCGACCGATCCGTGCCGGTCAGCCAGGACTGCCCTCCCAGCGCCAGCACCGCCTCGAACAGGGCGGCGCGGCGGCGGTCGTCGAGATGAGCCGCGACCTCGTCGAGCAGCAGGATCGGCGCAACGCCCTCCTCGATCGCCTGAAGCCGGGCGTGCGCCAGCACCACGCCGACCAGCAGCGCCTTCTGCTCGCCGGTGGAGCAACGCTCCGCCGGCATGTCCTTGGGCAAGTGCCGGACCGCGAGGTCGCTGCGGTGCGGGCCCTCCGCCTCCGGCGCGCCGGCGCGTCGGCCGGCGGCCAGCGACGCCCGCACCCGTTCCTCGACCTCCAGGGCCGGGACCTCAGCGAGCCAGCGATCCACCTTTCCGTCCAGATCCAGGGAGGCGGCCGGGAACGGCGACGCGGTCTCGGCGCACACCCGGTTCAGCCGCGCCACCAGCGACGACCGCGCGGCCGCGACGGCAACACCGGCAGCGGCCAGCGTCTCCTCCAGGGCGGCGAACCAGGCCGGGTCGCGGACGCCGTCGCGGAGCAGCCGGTTGCGCTCCCGCCAGGCGTGTTCGTAGCCGTTCACGCGGGTCGAATGCTCGGGATCGAAGGCGAACACCAGGCGGTCCAGGAAGCGCCGGCGGCCAGCCGCGCCCTCCAGGAACAGCCGGTCCATCGCCGGGGTCAGCCAGGACACCGTGACGTGGTCGCCGAGCGCCGTCTGGCTGCGGGCCGGGGCGCCGTCGATCCGCACCAGCCGACGCTCGCCCACGGTCTCCGGATCGCGGCCGGTGCCGATTGCCACCGCGCCGAGCTTGCCCTCGACGCGCGCCGCCACCGCCCACGCGCCGGCCGGGTCGCCGGCCGACGACGACAATTGGTCGATTTCGGACAGCCGGGCCCGCCGCAGGCCGCGTCCCGGCGCCAGGAAGGACACCGCCTCGAGCAGATTGGTCTTGCCGGCGCCGTTCGGGCCGGTCAGCACCACGGCAGGACCGTCGATGTCGATGGCGAAGGCCGCGTAGTTGCGAAACCGAGTCAGGGTGAGCCGGCGAACGGCAAGCCGGCGCGGAACCGGCAGCGTTCCCGCCGGACTGTCGGCCATGAGGTGCCGGGCGGTCACGCGACCGGTCACACCCGCATCGGCATGAGGACGTACAACGCGCCGTCGTCGCCCTCGTCGGTCACCACCGTCGGCGACGCCGCGTCGGCCATGGCGAAGACCGCCTTGCTGCCGTCCTCGATCTGGTCGGCGATGTCCATCAGGTAGCGCGAGTTGAAGCCGATCTCGATCGGCGCGGCGCCGTAGTCGACGTCGACCTCCTCGGTGGCCTGGGCGTTGTCGGGGCTGTTGGCCGACAAGGTCAGCGTGCCGGCGGCGAGGCTGAGCTTCACCGAGCGCGATTTCTCGGTCGAGATCGTGGCGACCCGGTCGACGGCGCGCTTGAAGCTCGAACTCTCGACCCGCAGCATCTTGTCGTTGCCGGTCGGGATGACCCTCTCGTAGTCGGGGAAGGTGCCGTCGATCAACTTGGTGGTCAGCACCGTCGTGTCGAAGCCGATCCGGAGCTTGTTCTCGTTCAGCGAGATCTGCACGTCGCCGTCGATCTCTTCGATCAGTTTGCGGATCTCCTGAACCGCCTTGCGCGGGATGATCACCGGGGGCATGCCGGCGGCGCCCGAGGGCAGCGGCATCTGGACGCGCGCCAGACGGTGGCCGTCGGTGGCGACCGCCCTCAGCACCGGCATGTCGCCGGCCTTGGTCTCATGCAGAAAGATGCCGTTGAGGTAGTAGCGGGTCTCCTCGGTTGAGATCGCGAAGCGGGTACGGTCGATCAGGGTCTTGGCGTCGGCGGCCGACAGCACGAACCCGGTCGCCAGAGTGTCGCCAGACAGCGCCGGGAACTCCTCGACCGGCAGCGTCGGCAGCGAAAAGTTCGAGCGGCCGGCCCGGATGGTCATCCGGCCACTGTCGCCGATTGCGACCAGCTCGACTTCCGAGCCATCGGGCAGCTTGCGGACGATCTCGTACAGCGTGTGTGCCGGGACCGTAGTCTGTCCGGCCTGATCGACCGAGCAGCCGACGCTCTCGACCACGTCCAGGTCCATGTCGGTGGCGGTCAGCGAGAGCGAGCCGTCGGCGGCGCCAAGCAGCACGTTGGCCAGGATCGGAATGGTGTTGCGGCGCTCGACGACGCTCTGGACGTGGGCGAGCGGCTTCAGCAGGGCCGCGCGGTCGATGGTGATCTTCATGGGCTCGCTCGGGCCTTTCGACACGGGTCTTCGGGACGCGTCCGCCGCCCGAAGGGCGGCGGGGCAGCACGCCCGCGATCGGGCGAATCACAGCCCTTTCCTATAGCATGAAATGCCCGCGTCAGGGCGAGATTTACGCCGTCCGGAAGCGCCGGAGCGCAGTCCCGGACGTCAGCTTTCCAGCATGCGCCGAAGCATGTCGACATCCTCGTCGAAGTGCCGGTCCGCGGCCCTCAACTCGTCGACCTTCTTGACGGCGTGCATGACCGTGGTGTGGTCGCGCCCGCCGAACTTCCGGCCGATCTCGGGCAGCGAACGCTGAGTCAACTGCTTGGCGAGGTACATGGCGATCTGGCGCGGTCGGGCGATCGACCGCGACCGCCGGGCCGAATGCATGTCGGTGATCCGGATGTTGAAGTGCGAGGCGACCTTGCGCTGGATCTCCTCGATGGTGATCCGCCGGTCGTTCGCCTTCAGCAGATCGTGCAGGACCTCCTGGGTGGTCTCCAGCGTAATGGCACGGCCCATCACCAGGGTGCAGTGCGCCACGATCCGGTTCAGCGCTCCCTCGAGCTCGCGCACGTTCGAGGCGATCTTGTGGGCCAGGAACTCCAGGACCTTGGCCGGGATCGGCACTTCCAGCCGCTCGGCCTTGGACTGCAAGATGCCGAGCCGCAGCTCGTAGGTGGTCGGGTGGATGTCGGCCACCAGCCCCCAGCCGAGCCGCGATCGCAGCCGCTCCTCAAGGCCGTCGAGGTCGTTCGGCGACTTGTCGGCCGAGATGATGACCTGGCGGTTCTGGTCCACCAGCGCGTTGAAGGTGTGGAAGAACTCCTCCTGGGTGGAATCCTTGCCGCTGATGAACTGGACGTCGTCGATCATCAGCACGTCGACCGA
>CAYNFA010000224.1:0-6457 GCA_964396345.1 uncultured Thalassobaculum sp. | reverse complement strand
CGAGGCCGGGATGCTGCCGGGCGCGCTGATGCGCAACGCCGGCCTGAAGTTCGTGTGCCGGACGGTGCACCTGCGCGTCGAGACGGCGCAGTCGATGTTCACCAGCGGCTACGCCGCCGGCCAGACCATCGCCGTGCCGGTGGCCCACAACGACGGCAACTACTACGCCGACGATGTCACGCTCGACCGCCTGGAGGATCGCGGGCTGGTCGCCTTCCGCTACGTCGACGCCGAGGGCGCGCCGTCGGACGAGGCCAACCCCAACGGCTCGCGCCGCGGCATCGCCGGCATCTTCAACGACACCAAGACCGTGCTCGGCCTGATGCCGCACCCCGAGGACGCCATCGATCCGCTGCACGGCGGGACCGACGGTCGCGGCCTGTTCGACGGCCTGGCCCGGGCGCTGGCTTGAGAGGACCCGTCATGACCATTCCCAACGTCGCGATCACACCGGAGCTGGTCGCCGAGCACGGGCTGTCGGATGACGAGTACGCGGTCCTGCTGACGATCATGGGGCGCGAACCGAACATCACCGAGCTCGGCATCTTCTCGGTGATGTGGTCGGAGCACTGCTCCTACAAATCCTCCAAGCGCTGGCTCAAGACGCTGCCGACCGAGGGTCCGCACGTCATCCAGGGCCCGGGCGAGAACGCCGGCGTGATCGACATCGGCGACGGCCTGGCGGCGGTTTTCAAGATCGAGAGCCACAACCACCCGAGCTTCATCGAGCCCTACCAGGGGGCGGCCACCGGAGTCGGCGGCATCCTGCGCGACGTGTTCACCATGGGCGCGCGGCCGGTCGCCAACCTGAACGCCCTGCGCTTCGGCAGCCCCGACCACCCGAAGACCCGGCATCTGATCGCCGGCGTCGTCGGCGGAATCGGTGGCTACGGCAACTGCGTCGGGGTGCCGACGGTTGCCGGCGAGGTCAACTTCCACCCGGCCTACAACGGCAACATCCTGGTCAACGCCATGACCGTCGGCCTGGCCCGGGCCGACCGGATCTTCTATTCGGCGGCCGCCGGCCCCGGCAACTCGGTGGTCTATGTCGGCGCCAAGACCGGGCGCGACGGTATCCACGGGGCAACCATGGCGTCGGCCGAGTTCAGCGAGGATTCCGAGGAAAAGCGACCGACCGTGCAGGTCGGCGACCCGTTCACCGAGAAGCTGCTGATCGAGGCCTGCCTGGAACTGATGCAGAAGGACTGCATCATCGCCATCCAGGACATGGGCGCCGCCGGGCTGACCTCCTCCAGCGTCGAGATGGCCGGCAAGGGCGCTCTCGGCATCGAGCTCGACCTGGACAACGTGCCGGTGCGCGAGACCGGCATGACCGCCTACGAAATCATGCTGTCGGAGAGCCAGGAACGGATGCTGATGATCATCCGCCCGGAATCCGAGGCCGAGGCGCGGGCGGTGTTCGACAAGTGGGACCTGGACTTCGCGGTCATCGGCAAGGTCACCGAGACCGGGCGCATCGTGCTGCGCATGGACGGCTCGGTGCAGGCCGAGATCCCGGTCGGGCCGCTGGTGACCGAGGCGCCGGAATACGACCGACCGCACGTGGCGGCCCCGAAACGGCCGATGATCGCCGCCTCCGACGTGCCGGCGCCGGACAGCCTGTGCGGCGCTCTCGCCAGCCTGATGGAATGCCCGGACCTGGCCAGCCGGCGCTGGATCTGGGAGCAGTACGACCACCTGGTCATGGGTGACACAATGATCCGTCCCGGCGCCGATTCCGGGGTGGTGCGGGTCCAGGATACCGACCGGGGTCTGGCCCTGACGGTCGACTGCACGCCCCGCTACTGCGTGGCCGACCCTGAGATCGGTGGCGCTCAGGCCGTGGTCGAGACCTGGCGAAACATCACGGCGGTCGGCGCCACGCCGCTGGCGATCACCAACAACTTGAACTTCGGCAACCCCCAGAAGCCGGAGATCATGGGCCAGATCGTCGGCTGCGTCGCCGGCATGGGCGCCGCCTGCCGGGCGCTCGACTACCCGGTCGTGTCCGGCAACGTGTCGCTCTACAACGAGACCGAGGGCCAGGCGATCCTGCCGACCCCGGTGATCGGCGGCGTCGGCTTGATCGACGACGTCCACAAGCTCTGCACCCCGTCCCTGAAGGCCGCCGGGCACGCGCTGGTGGTTATCGGCCAGCCGGCCGACCGCCACGACGGCTGGCTCGGCGCCTCGCTGTACCTGCGCGAGATCGCCGGGCGCGAGGAAGGCGCCCCACCGCCGCTCGACCTGGCGGCCGAGCGCCGCACCGGCGACCTGGTCCGCGGCCTGATCGGCGACGGCGCGGTCACGGCGTGCCACGACGTCGGCGATGGCGGCCTGCTGGTGGCGATCGCCGAAATGGCGCTCGCCGCTCGAGGTCTCGGTGCCCGGATCGAGGTCCCCGCAGGAGCCCGGGCGCACGCCTGGTGTTTCGGCGAGGATCAGGGCCGCTACGTGGTCGCCACCGCCGACACCGACCGCATCCTGTCCGCCGCTGCGGCGGCCGGGGTGCCGGCGACGGTCGTCGGCGCCACGACCGCCGACGGCGATTTGACAGTTGCCGACGGCGATCGCATATCCTTGGAGACGCTGCGCCGGCGCCACGAGGCTTGGTTGCCCGGCTATATGGCCGGCGGCGGCTGAATTGGTCGGGACGAGAGGAGAAACGGCATGGCGATGGACGCGGGTGATATCGAGCGCCTTATCAAGGCCGCCCTGCCCGACGCGCTGATCACCATCGAGGATCTGCGCGGCGACGGCGACCATTACGCGTGCCACGTCGTGTCGGCTGCCTTCACCGGAAAGAACCGGATCCAGCAGCACCAGATGGTGTACAAGGCTTTACAGGGTCGTATGGGGACCGAACTCCACGCCCTGGCTCTTCAGACAGCAACGCCGGAGTGACGGCGGACCAATCCGAACGGAGGATTTCGACGATGCTCGACGATACCTTGCGCCAGCGGATCGACCAGGAGGTCGGGAGCAACGATGTGGTGCTGTTCATGAAAGGCACCCCGGTCTTCCCGCAATGCGGTTTCTCGGCCGTGGTCGTCCAGGTCCTTAGCCATCTCGGCGTCAAGTTCAAGGGCATCAACGTGCTCGAGGACCCGGCGATCCGCGATGGGATCAAGGAATACTCGTCCTGGCCGACCATTCCGCAGCTCTACGTCAAGGGCGAATTCGTCGGCGGCTGCGACATCATTCGGGAGATGTTCGAGAGCGGCGAGCTGACCGAGATGCTGAACACCCACGGCGTTGACGCGCGACCGGCGGCCTGAAGCCGACGACGGCCGAACGGCGGTGAGTCGCGGCACCGGGGTCACGATTCCGTGTGGCGCCGGGTCGGTCGGCGGCCTATCGTCCCTGACTCCCCCGCTCTAGGAGTCTTCCCATGACGTCCGCCGCGGCCGCCCCCGCACGACCCGACGAAACCGCCCTGGCGACCGCCATCGCGGCGATCCGCCAGCGTCTGGGTGATCGCCTGTCGACGGCAACGTCGGTGTGCAACCAGCATGGCCGCGACGAGAGCTATCACGCCACCCTCGCACCGGACGCCGTGGCCTTCGTCGAGAGCACCGAGGAGGTGTCCGCGGTTCTGGAGATCTGCTCCTCCCATCGTATCCCGGTCATTCCCTTTGGCACCGGCACGTCGCTGGAGGGGCACGTCGGCGCCGTGGCGGGCGGGGTGACGATCGACGTCTCGGCGATGAATCGCGTGCTCGAGGTCAACGCCGAGGACCTGGATTGCCGCGTGCAGGCGGGCGTCACCCGCAAGCAGTTGAACGAGCACCTGCGCGACCGTGGCTTGTTCTTTCCGATCGATCCGGGCGCCGACGCCTCGATCGGCGGAATGAGCGCGACCCGCGCCTCCGGCACCAACGCGGTTCGCTACGGCACCATGCGTGAGAATGTACTCAGCCTGACGGTGGTCACCGCCGACGGCCGTGTGGTCCGCACCGCGCGGCGCGCGCGCAAGTCGGCCGCCGGCTACGACTTGACGCGGCTGTTCGTCGGCTCCGAGGGCACACTCGGGGTGATCACCGAGGTGCAACTGAAGCTGCACGGCATCCCCGAGGCGATCTCGGCCGCGGTCTGCCCCTTCCCGGACCTGAAGAGCGCCGTCGACACCGCCATCGCCACCATCCAGACCGGCGTGCCGGTTGCCCGTGTCGAACTGCTGGACGAGGTCCAGATGCGCGCCTGCATCGCGTACTCGAAACTCGAGGGGCTGGAACCGGTGCCGACCCTGTTCTTCGAGTTTCACGGCACCCATGCGGGTGTCAGGGAGCAGGCCGAGACCGTTCAGGCGATCGCCGGGGAGTTCGGGGCGGGCGGCTTCCAGTGGGCCACCAAGGCCGAGGATCGCAACCGCCTGTGGGAAGCTCGGCACAACGCCCACTATGCCGCCCGGGCGCTGCGCACCGGCTGCCAGGTGATGTCAACGGACGTCTGCGTTCCGATCTCGCGGCTCGCCGAGTGCATCGACGAGAGCAAGGCCGACCTCGATGCATCAGGCCTGCTCGGCATCATCGTCGGGCACGTCGGTGACGGCAATTTCCACATCGGTTACGTGATCGACCCGAACGACCCCGACGAGGTCGATCGGGCGCACGCCCACAACGACAGGATGGTGCTGCGGGCCATCGCCATGGACGGCACCTGCACCGGTGAGCACGGCGTCGGCCGCGGCAAGGTCCATTTCATGGAGACCGAGCACGGTCCGGCGGTCGCGGTCATGCGGTCGATCAAGCAGGCCCTCGACCCGCTCGGCATCATGAATCCGGGCAAGGTCCTGCCGGCATGAACCAGGCGGTACGAGGACGCCGGCCGCTGCTTCGGCCAAGGGCGCTGATCGCCGTCGGCCTGATCTCGCTGGTCGCCGGCGTTTGGGGATTGTGGGGGCAGGCCGGCTTCCTGACGCGTTACCAGAGCGTCGAGGGTGAGGTGGTGCTGGTCGAGACCCTGGGCGGCGAGGAAGGGTTCAGCCAGTACCGTCCGACCCTGCGGTTCTCCCCCTCCGCTGGCGAAACTGTCGAGCGCGCGGCGGCGATCACGTACCGGCCCACGACTGTCGGGGAGAGGATGTCGATCGGCTTCGATCCCGCGAACCTCGACGACGTGCGCCTGATGGACATCCGCGACCGCTGGATGAGCCCGGTGTGGATGCTGCTGTTCGCGATCGCCACCCTCGGATTTGCCGTCTACCGCCTGCGGGTCCGCGCGCACCATCCCGACGCCGCCGGTTAGCGCTCCTCAGACCGGAAGCCCGCCATCGCCCGGGACCACCGCGAGGTAAACGGCGCCATCGATCAACTCGGCACGATCGTGACGAAGCACGGCCGTTCGGCGGGCCAGCAGGCGGAAGCCGTGTCGCGCCAGGGTCTCGACGATGTATCGGTCGCCATGAGCGTAACGGCCCGATGCCCGAAGGAACCATCGCAGCCCGTCGGTCGCCCGCTCGATCGAGAAGGCAAACAGCCCGCCAGGAGCCATGCGACGCGCCAAGCGGTCGACTGTCGGATCGAGGTCGCCGATGTGAATGAACACATCGCTCGCCACCACCAGGTCAGGGGCGGCATCGTACTCGTCGAGAGCCGCGTCGATATCCGCGCAGACGAGCGAGTCGTAGACCAGCTTGCGCCCAGCCTCCAGCAGCATCCGCTCCGACAGGTCGATGCCGACCAGCAGGCCCGACCGCGACCGGATCAGCGCACCGGCCAAGCCGGTGCCGCACCCGAGATCGTAGGCAAGCGCAAAGCGCCGATCTCCGGCGACGTCGTCGAGCAGGGAGACGGTCTCCCGATGCGCCGCGTACCGAAGTTCGCCGACGAGATGGGCATCGAAGCGCTCGGCGTAGGAATCGAAGAGGTCACGGACGAAGGCCCGGGGCGCCGTGACGGTCGTCCGCCCCTCAAGGGCGGCAACGAGATGGGCGGCGTCGTCGCGGTCGGGTGCCAGTTCGAGCGCGCGCCGGAGGTGAACCAGCGCATCCTGCCGGCGGTCAAGCCGCATCAGCAATATGCCGACGTTGTAGTGCAGGGTGTCGCTGTCCGACAGGATCTCGGCAGCTGATAGATACGCCTCGACGGCCTCCTCCAATTCGCCGAGTTCGGCGAGGGCGTTGCCGAGGTTGTTCGAGGCTTCCCCGACGGTCGGATCGAGATCGAGCGCCCACCGGTAGTGCCGGATCGCCAGCGCGACCTGGCCCTCGGCCTTGAGCACCACCCCGAGGTTCGAGTGCCCCTCGGCGTACCCAGGGTCGATCGTTGTGGCCTGGAGGTAGCAGCGGGCCGCCGCCGCCGCCTGCCCCGCCCCCTTCAGGATCAGACCCAGGTTGTTGTAGGCGTGCGCGGTGGCCGGCTCGACCAGGACGGACTTCGCGGCATACGGCACGGCGGCGACGGCGTCGCCGCGCTGCAAAAGCAGGGTTCCGAGCAGATGCAGGGCGTCGGGATGT
>CAYNFA010000223.1:0-6472 GCA_964396345.1 uncultured Thalassobaculum sp. | reverse complement strand
CTGCCTCTACCACGGCCAAGTCAGCCTCGACTTCGTCGAGCACCTGGTTCAGCTCGGTGGCCGGGTGCGCGTGCCGACCACTCTCAACGTCGGCTCGGTCGACCTGATCCACCCGGAACTGTTCCGGGGCGGCGCCGATCTGCAGACCGCCGGCGCCCGGCTGATGGTCGCCCACGAGGAACTCGGCTGCGTGCCGACCTACACCTGCGCGCCGTACCAGACGATGTTCCGGCCGCAGCTCGGCTGGCAGATCGCCTGGGCGGAGTCCAACGCCATCGTGTTCGCCAACTCGGTGATCGGCGCCCGCACCAACCGCTATGGCGACTTCGTCGACCTGTGCTGCGCGATCACCGGCCGGGTGCCCAATTACGGCCTGCACCTGACGGAGAACCGGCGCGCCACCGTGGTGGTCGAGATCGAGGCGCTGCCGCCGGAATGGGAAGACGCCGGACCGGCCTGCGTCGCCGTCGGCCACGTCATCGGCCGGCGCTGCGGCGACCGGGTGCCGGCGATCGTCGGCCTGCCGGCCTCGACCCGCGAGGACGACCTGAAGGCGCTCGGCGCGGTCGCGGCGTCGGCCGGGTCGGTGGCGCTGTTCCACGCCGTCGGCCTCACCCCCGAGGCGCCGACGCTCGACGCCGCCCTGCAGGGCGAGGCGCCGGAGGAGACCATCCGGCTCACGGCCGACGACCTGCGCGACACGGTGCGCGGGCTGTCGACGGTGCCGGACGGCACCGCCCTGGTGGCGGTCAGCCTCGGCACCCCGCACTTCTCGCTGGCGGAGTTCGAGCGCCTGGTGCCGCTGCTCGAGGGGCCGCGCCCGGTGGTCGATTTCTATGTCAACACCAGCCGCGGCGTGCTCGAGGACCTGGAGGCGAGGGGCTGGGCGGCGACGCTGCGCGAGGCCGGCGTCACCCTGGTGGTCGACACCTGCACCTACGTGACGGCGATCATGCGCGACCTCGACGGGGCGGTGATGACCAATTCCGGCAAGTGGGCCTACTACGCGCCCGGCAACCTCGGGGTCGCGGTGGCGTTCGGCTCGCTCGCCGACTGCGTGGCCTCGTCGCGGACCGGCCGGGTGGTGCGGCGATGAGCGCCGGCAACGGGTTCGCGGCCGTCACCCTGGTGCCCGGGCGCGCCGAGGCCGAGGTGTTCGTGATGGCCGAGCCGCTCAGCTTCTGGGGCGGCCTTGACGCCACCACCGGCGAGATCATCGACCGCTGGCACCCGCAGAGCGGCGAGATCCTGACCGGCCGGATGCTGCTGATGGAAAGCGGCCGCGGCTCCAGCTCCGGCAGTTCGGTGCTCGCCGAGGCGATCCGTGCCGGCACCGGGCCGGCCGGCATCGTGCTGCTGACTCGCGACGCCATCGTGACCCTCGGCGCCCTGGTTGCCGCCGAGCTGTACGGCGCGTCCTGCCCGGTGGTCATGGCGGCGGCGGCGGACTGGCCGGCGCTGACGGCGGCGGGACGGCTGACTGTCGAGGCCGGGCCGAACGGGGCCGCTATCCGGATCGGCTGAACGCGCCGCGGCTCAGCCGCGCCGTGCGGCCACCTGCAGCAGCAGGATCCCGCCGATAACCATGGCGCCGCCGGCGACCTGCGACAGCGTCATCGCCTCGCTGAACAGCGCGTAGGCGGCGACGATCGAGGTCACCGGCTGCAGGTTGTTGATGATCGCGCTGGTCTCGGCGCCGATGCGGGGGATCGAGGCGAAGTACAGCGGGATCGAGCAGCCCTGCAGCAGCACCACGCCGGCGGCGCCGATCCACCCCAGGGTGGTGACCGGGGCGGTCAGGCCGGTGGTCAGCGCCACCGCCGCGGCGAGCAGCACGGCCGCCACCAGCGCCATGTGGAACATCACCACCAGCGGGTCGCGGCCCTTCATGACCCGGCTGATCCAGGTCACCTGGACCCCGCAGGCGACGCCGGCGCCAAGACCGATCGCCAGGCCGACCGGGTTCAGCTCCGACCAGCCGGCGCCCAGCATCACCGCCAGGCCGCCGAACGCCACCACGAACGCCGTCATCCGCAGCCACCCGGGCCAGCGGCGGTCGAGGATGGCGGTGAACACCGCCACCAGCGGCGGGTAGACGAAGAACAGCAGGGCGGCGACCCCGACCGGGATGTACTTCACCGCCCCGATGTTGCCGAAGAACATGTAGGCCAGCAGCGCGCCGAGACCGAGGCAGTGCAGCCAGGTCCGCCGCCCGACCGCGAGGCTGCGGCCCGACGCCAGGCACCAGGCACCGACCACCGCGACCACGAACCAGGCGCGCACCGCCGCCACCGACTGGCCGTCGGTGCCGCCCTCGAAGGCGATGCGCGCGACCGCGACGGCGAGGCCGAGCCCGATCGACGCGGCGAGCGCCAGGCCGAAGCCGGTCAGGCGCTCGCGCCGCTCCGAGCCCGCCGCGCCGTCGCCCGCGGGCTCAGCGGTCGGGCCAGAAATCGCCATGGGCGTCCATCCAGCCGATGAAGTCCGCCATGGTCGCCGCGAGGTCGTCGGGAAGCCGGTGCCCGACCTCGTCGGCCAGCCGGTCGGGCCGCATCGGGAAGCGATCGGCGTCGCTCCAGAGATCGACGGTCGGGGTTTCGCCGGGGGCCGCCAGCCGGCACTCGAAGGTCGGGAACCGCTGCCTTAGCTCGCCGCCCATGCGCAACACGCTGACCTGGCGGGCCGAGGTGACGTTGAAGATGTCGCTCTTCAGCCGGTCGGCCGGCGCCTGCATCAGCGCCCGCAGCGCGGCCGCGACGTGGCGCGAGTAGGTCCAGTCGAGACTGTCCTCGCGGGCCAGCAGGGCCGGCTTGCCGGCGCGGGCCAGCAGGGCGGTCTGCATCGGCGCCGACAGCGTGTCGCGGGCGCCGGAATCGATCTCCCACGGTCCGAAGATCGTCGACAGCCGCACCGAGCGAGCGTCGAGCGGGGTCAGTTCGGCGTAGCGCCGGACCAGTCGCTCGGACCCGAACTTGGTCATGCCGTAGATCTTGAACGGCTCCTCGCGGGTGCCGTACTCGTCGAGCGGTCCCTCCCAGCCGGTGGCGCCGAACGCGCCGGTGCCGTAGGCGGCGCCCGAGGAGATGTTGACCAGCCGCTTGACGCCGGCCCTGTCGGCCGCCTTCAGGGTCTGGGCGAGCCCGACCAGGTTGACCTCGATCACGCTCTCCGGGGCCTCGCGCTCGCGCTCCGGCCCCGAGGTGACGGCGGCGCCGTACAGCACCCCGTCAACCTTGTGGTCGCCGATCGCCTGGGCGATCGGCTCGGCCTGCCGGATGTCGCCGAGCACCACGGTGTAGCGCCCGGGGAGGGCGTCGAAGGCGCGCCGCGCCGACGGGTGAAGGTCGTTCCGGTCGAACAGCACGACCTCCTCGCCCGCTCCCAGATAGTGCTCGGCGGTGGCGAGGCCGATGAACCCGCAGCCGCCCGCGATCAGGACCGTCATCTCTGCTCTCCCATTGCGATTTCCGAACATCCGTTTCCGCTGATAGCCCGAATTCCGGGTTGCGACCAGCCGCCCGCCGTCGCCTGTACCCGCCCCCCGGCCTCAGCTAGGCTCGCCCGATGATCGGCACACGGCGACGGAGAGGGCGATGAACGCAACGGGACCCCTGGCGGCGGAACTGCTGCCCGATGGCGTGCGCGCGCGGTTCGTGGACAACGGCAACGGCCTGTCCATGCACGTGCTGGAGGCTGGCTGGGAGGGCGGCTCCCGCGGCGGTGAGCGGCCCCTGGCCCTGCTGCTGCACGGCTTTCCCGAGATCGCCTACAGTTGGCGGATGGTGATGCCGGCGCTGGCGGCGGCCGGCTACCACGTGGTGGCGCCCGATCAGCGCGGCTACGGCCGGACCACTGGCTGGCAGGCCGGCTACGACGACGACCTGTCGCCATTCTTCATGCTGAACCTGGTGCGCGACATCGTCGGCCTGGTGGCGGCGCTCGGGCGGCGCTCGGTGGCGGCGGTGATCGGCCACGACTACGGCTCGCCGGTGGCGGCGGTGTGCGCCCTGGTCCGCCCCGACGTGTTCCGCTCGGTGGTGCTGATGAGCGCGCCGTTCGGCGGGCCGCCGCCGATGCTGCCGGATCCGTCGGCCGGGCCGGGGATGGCCGCCGGCCTGTCGAACGCCGACCTCGGCCGCGACCTGGCGGCGCTGACCCGGCCGCGCAAGCACTATCAGTGGTACTACTCGACCCGCCCGGCCGAGCGCGACATGCTGGATTGCCCGGAAGGGGTGCACGCCTTCCTGCGCGCCTACTTCCACATGAAGAGCGCTGACTGGACGGCCAACCGCCCGCATCCGCTGGCCGCGTGGCGGGCCGACGAGATGGCCAAGCTGCCGACCTACTACGTCATGGACCTCGACCGCGACATGCCGGCGACGGTCCGCCCGGAGATGCCGACGGCGGCCGAGATCGCCGCCTGTCGCTGGCTGCCGGACGAGGCGCTGGCGGTGTACGCCGGCGAGTATGAGCGCATCGGCTTCCAGGGCGGCCTGCAGTGGTACCGGGTGGTGACCGGCGGCCACTGGGCGCGGGAGCTTCGGACCTTCGCCGGGCGGTCGATCGACGTTCCGTCGGCGTTCATCGCCGGCAGCAGCGACTGGGGCATCCACCAGAAGCCGGGCGAGTTCGAGGCCATGCAGAACCGCGGCCTCGCCGATCTGCGCGGCGTCCACCTGCTCGATGGCGCCGGCCACTGGGTCCAGCAGGAGCAGGCCGAGAAGGTCTCGGCGCTGCTGGTGGACTTCCTGGGGGCGACGGGGTAGCCGCAGCGGCAACGAGAAAGACGGCGCGCCTCCACTCCCTGTCGTCATTGCGGGCAAGCGCAGCGCGAGCCGGCCCCCCCCCGGCGACCGTGTCAGCGCTGCTGCTCAGGGGCCGCGTCGGCCGCCCGGCGCCGCGCCCGCCGGGCCAGCATGTTGAGGCCCTCGACGATGGCCGAGAACGCCATGGCGGCGTAGATGTAGCCCTTCGACACGTGCGCTCCGAACCCCTCGGCGATCAGGGTCGTGCCGATCAGCAGCAGGAAGCCGAGAGCCAGCATCACCACCGTCGGGTTGCCGTGGATGAAGTTGGCGAGCGGATCGGCGGCGAACAACATGACCCCCACGGTCACGATCACCGCCACGACCATCACCGGAATGTGTTCGGTCATGCCGACGGCGGTGATGATGCTGTCGACCGAGAACACAAGGTCCAGCACCAGGATCTGCCCGACGGCAGCAGCGAAACCCAGGGCGGCAGCCCGGGTGTTGAACATGTCGGGTCCGGGATCGGGGTCGACGGAGTGATGGATCTCCTTGGTCGCCTTCCACACCAGGAACAATCCGCCGGCGATCAGGATCAGGTCGCGCCACGAAAAGCCTTGGTCGAACACCGTGAACACCGGCGTCGTCAGCTGGACGATGACGGCGACCGTGCCGAGCAACCCGAGGCGCAACAGCAGCGCCGCCGAGATCCCGATCCGCCGGGCTCGGGAGCGCTGATGCTCGGGCAGCTTGTTGGTGAGGATCGAGATGAAGATCAGGTTGTCGATTCCGAGGACGACCTCCATGGCGATCAGGGCGGCAAGCGCCGCCCAGACGGTGGGGTCGGTGGCGAGCGAGACGAGGTAGTCCATGACTGTGTGGTCTCCTGAAAAACGCGCCCCCTCTTCGGGGTGGGCCGCCACAGGGGTGGCGCGTGCCGAGAACGGGCCGGGGGCCCGCGAGCGCCCAAGGGGTTGGCGGTGAGGGGCCGAGCAGGCGAAAACGTGGACCGGAGCCCGAGGAGTTCGTCGCGACAGATGGCATGGCGGCCATCGCTCGGTTAGGCCATCCTGCGCATGACCATCCATGCGCAGGACACATGGTCAGCGGCCATGCCGGAAACCACCCGCCGCCGACCGAGTGGCGGGTGGGTCCCGGATCGCCCGCGCTGGCGCGCGTTCGTCCGGGATGACGCCGGCGGAGAGGCGGGCCGATCACTGGCTTCACGAAGGCAGTGGAGTGGCAGCGCCTCCCCACCCTTGTCGTCATCCCTCCCAAGCGCAGCGCGAGCCGGAATCCACCCGCCGGTGGCTGCGTCAGCGCTGCCGTTCATGCCGCGGTGCGGGTACCGCCGCGGCTACAGCCGATACACCCTGGCAGCGGTATCGTGGAACATCGCTGCCCGCTCGCTGGCCGAGTAGCCCTTCGAGAGGAGCTTGAAGCTGTTCCACACCACGGTGTAGCCGCAGCTCGCCTTGTCGACCGGGAAGTTCGACTCGAACATGCAGCGCTCCGGGCCGAACGCCTGGATGGCGTGCTCGTACCAGCGGCGCGTCGCCTCGGCGAGTTCGGCGCTGGACGGCGCCGCCTGGCGGTGCTCCCAGCCGTAGCCGTTGACGTCCATGTTGACGCCGCCGAGCTTGACCACGACGTTCGGCAATTCGGCGATGGCGTCGAGCTTGCCGCGCCAGTCGGCGAACACCTCGTCGGCCTTGCCGGCGTAG
>CAYNFA010000222.1:0-6489 GCA_964396345.1 uncultured Thalassobaculum sp. | reverse complement strand
CGGGTGCCGGTGCTGGAGGCGATGGTCCGGATGCTGGGCGAGCGCGCGGTCGGCAACGACCCGCGCGACACCACCGCCCGCTTCGACGAGATGTGGACCGAGATCAACTTCCTCGGCCACAAGGGGGTGTCGCTGTTCGGCATCGCCGCGATCGACTGGGCGTGCTGGGACATCCTCGGCCAGTCGCTCGGCGCCTCGGTGTCACGGCTGCTGGGCCGGCGCCGCGACCGGGTGCCGGCCTACGCCTCGGGCGGGCTGTGGGCGTCGATGACGATCCCGGAGCTGGAGGCCCAGGCCCGTGACTTCGTCGCCCAGGGCTTCAAGGCGGTCAAGATGCGGATCGGCAAGCCCGATATCGGCGAGGACGTCGAGCGGGTGGCGGCGGTGCGCGCCGCCATCGGCCCGACGATCGGCCTGATGGCCGACGCCAACCAGGGCCTGACGGTGCCGCACGCCATCCGGCTCGGCCGCCGGCTGGAGGCGTTCGACCTGGTGTGGTTCGAGGAGCCGGTGCAGGCCTACGACCTGGAAGGATCGGCCCGGGTCGCCGCCGAGCTCGACACCCCGATCGCCAGCGGCGAGACCGAGTACGGCCGCTACGGCTTCCGCGACATGCTGGAGCGCAAATCGGCCGACGTGCTGATGCCGGATCTGGAGCGGGTCGGCGGCGTCACCGAATGGGTCCGGGTGGCGCACATGGCGGCCGCCCACGACGTGCCGGTCAGCCCGCATCTGTTCACCGAGCACTGCCTGCAGCTGTGCGGCGCGCTGTCGAACGTCAGCTACGCCGAGCACATGCCGTGGTTCGCGCCGATCTTCCAGGAGCGCGTCGAGATGGTCGACGGCGAGCTGCTGATCCCGGACCGCCCGGGCCTCGGCTTCCGCTTCGACCCGGACGCGGTCGAGCGGTACGCCGACGGGTGACGAAGGTCACTTGATCAATTTCATGATCTCGCGGAAGCGCGGGTGCTCGGCGGTGGCGAGCCATTCGAACACCACCATCTCGGCGGTGACGATCTCGGCGCCGTGGCGCTCTATCCGGGCCAGCGCGGCCTCCTTGCTCTCGGCCCGCCTCGAACCGATCGCGTCGCGCACCACGTAGACCCGCCGGCCGCAATCGAGCAGGCCGAGCACGGTCTGCAGCACGCAGACATGCGCCTCGCAGCCGGCGACCACGACCGCGTGGCCGTCGCCCAGCCGCTCCAGCAGCTCGGGCGCGCGGGTCGAGTCGAAGGTCATCTTGTGGACGACGGCGCCCGGATCCGGCGCCAGCTCCGGCACGGTCGGGCCGAGGCCCCGGGCGTTCTGCTCGGTGAACAGCGCCGGCACGCCGAGCAGGGCGGCGGCGTCGAGCAGGCGGCGGGCGTTGGCGACCGCCGCCGGTCCCTGGTCGATCGCCGGCATCAGCCGGGACTGGAAATCCACCACCAGCAGGGTGGAGGCGGCGGCGTCGATGGTGCACATGGCGGTCAACCCTTCGTCAGCCGGTCGAAAGGCGCCGAGGGCCCTCGCGATCAGGACCCTTCGCCGCCATCGGCGTCGGCCGCCCGGATCGCGCGGACCCGGCGCGCCAGCCGGGTGAGGCCGGCGTCCGGCATGCCCAGCTCGTCGAGATGCTCGACGGTGTTGAACAGGTAGTCGCAGCACGGTCCGAGGAAACCCGAGGCGTGGGCAATGGTCTCCGCCACGGTCTCCTCCGGCAGCAGGCCGGTGTAGCGCTCGTGCCGGCGGTTGATGACGAAGCCGATCGCCCGGACCGGTCCCTCCGGCGTCACCGCGGTCATCCAGCGCGGGCGGTAGGAATGGGTGATCATCTCGCGCCGCCAGACGAGGTCGAGCTCGCTGTCGACATGCTCGGGCGCGATCCGGAACACCACGCCGCGGCACGACCCGCCGCGGTCGAGCGCCAGCACCAGACCCGGCCGCTCGCGCGAGCCGCGCCCGAGGAACGTCTGCAGGCAGAACCGGCGGTGCAGCCCGTGCACCGTCGCCGGCCGCTTCTCGGCGTAGTCGATCGCCGGGTTCCAGATCAGCGAGCCGTAGCCGAACAGCCAGACCGATCCGTCGGGCCGTCCGTCCGGCGGGAACATCGACGCGATCGAGATCTTCAGCGCGTCGTCCGACAACGGCGTGAACGTGCCATCGTACTTGGCCACCCAGTCGCGGATGCGACCGGACCGCAGGTTCTCGCGGGTGAGCGGGATGACATCGTCCGGGGTCGGGTCGGGCTTCGCAGTGCCGGCGATGGGTCGGGCGGGGTTGTCGTTGGTCATGGCCGGCGGACTATACGGGATCGGGCGGCGAGCGCGACCGCGCGGTGGGGAAACGGATTGATGCCCTCCTGGAAACGCGTCATTCCCGACCGAGCATCCATTGATCCCACAGCTTCTCGCCGATCATGCAGTCGGTGGTGCCCGCCCGCCGGGTCATCTGCGCCGGGATCAGCCGGGGTGCCGCGCCGGCGATCTCGAGGATCAGCTTCCGGCGGATCGCCGCGGCGAACTCGGCCGGCTCGACCACCGTCACCGTGAACGCGCCGAAACCGCCGATCACGCAATCCTCGTAGTAGAGGTCGAGGTCGCCGACGTCGAAGAACCCCGACATGCGGCTCTGCTTGAGCATGATCGGCAGGCCGTTGACCACGATCCCCTGGTCCAGCACGCGGTCGCGGGCCTCCTCGACCGGCACGCCTTCGTTGTTCGGCCCGTCGCCGGAGATGTCGATCACCCGGCGGGCGCCGACGAAGCCGCTGTCGCGGAACAGCGCGGCCGAGAACAGCAGCGCCTCCGAGATCGAGGTGCGGCGGCGGGCCTCGAACGGCGCCGAGGCGAGCGCCTGCGACACCCGCTCTCCCGAGGCGGTGTCCTCCACCAGCGTCCACGGCAGGATCACCCGCTGGCTCCCGGCCCCGGCCCACTCCACGTAGCTCACGGCGATCCGGCCGATCGGGCCCGAGGCGATGGCCCGAAGCACCTCGCGATCGCGGAACGCGGCGACGTAGCCGGCGCGCTGCAGTTCCTGCTCGTCCAGGTCCATGGATCGCGAGACGTCGACCGCCAGTACCAGCTCGAGGTCGACGGGGGTACCGGCCCCGGGGCCGGCCTGGGTGCCGGATTGCGCGACCGCGCCGCCAGCGGGCGGGCTCGACCAGAGGACCGCCGCAAACAGAGCCCAGAGCCAGCTTCCAGGTCGCATCCGTCACCTCCGACGAAGCCGTCGACCGGCCTCCCCAGGCGTTCCCGGCTTTAGTCTAGAGCCTTTCTTCACCCGGCGGAATTGGAGGGGTACTCCGGGGGTGCGATTTCAGAGTTGCCCCACGAACTGGGGAAGGAGGCCGACCGCTGGCGCAAAAACGTTTCGCCGCTGCCGAATGCAACCGTGAGTAATCGGAACGCTCGTTGATGAATTCCACTTGCTCATTGGCATAATATGAACTATGAATCATCATTCATTTATGTGATAGCCTTGTCCTCCTCTGCTCGATCGCCAGAAAGGTGTTGGTAGAGAAAGTCTGAAAAGCGGCACCTCGAACCGACCGCTTGGGAAGTCCGTCCAAGACGGCTAACAAATGGGGGGGGAGGTTCGATGGAGAGCAGAGGCTCAAGCCGTTACGATCGACTCTACCTGTGGATCACTGAAAAGCTGATCGTAAACATTGGCTGCACGATTCTCCTGTGCGCCATTGTGGTGATGTTTTTCGAGGCGAGCACCCGCTCGATCTCCGGCACCAGTCATTGGTGGGCCGAAGAACTGGTGCGCTTTCTGGTTATCTGGGCAATCCTGCTGTGTCTCGGTCCGGCGGTATCGCTCGGTCACCTGGTGCGCATGGACCTGTTCGTGCGGGCAGCGCCGGCCTGGGCGCAGCGCTACTCCGATATTGTCTGCGCGTTGCTGGGCATTCTGCTCTGTGGCGTGCTGGTCTATTCTGGACTGCTGCATACCGAGCATCTGCGCCGCATTCGCATGATGTCGGAATCCAACCTCGATATCGAAATATGGATCATTCACTTGGCTTTGCCGGTGGGCGCCAGCCTGCTTGGCGTGCAGTTCCTGCGAGCCCTGATTGTGGCGATCCGTGGCGGCAAGCCCTTCCCCGACGAAACCCTGTAAGGCGCGCCATGGCAACCCTGACCGCGCTGATCCTGCTGCTGCTGCTGATCGCGGCCGGTATCCACATCTCAATTTCCCTCGGCATCGTCGCCGTGACGCTGATGCTGTTCAATTTCGCGGTTCCGCCAGCGATCGTGGCGCAGATCGCCTGGAGTTCGGTCGACAAGTATTCGCTTGCCGCGATTCCGTTCTTCATCTTCGCCGGAAACCTGATGTCCCGCGGGCAACTTGCCCTGGTGATGCTGGATCTTTTCGGAACCGTGTTGCGCAGCATACGGGGCGGGGTGGCGGTCGGGCTGGCGCTGGCGGCGGTCTTCTTTGCAGCGGTGAACGGCTCGAGCGTGGCCTGCGCCGCGGCGCTCGGCCCGTCGGCGGTGAAGATTCTGCCGCGCGAGGGGTATACGCCACCCTTTGCCGCGGCGGTGGTCGCGGTCTTCGGAACGTTGGGGCTGATGATCCCGCCTTCCCTGACCTTCATCCTGATCGGCTCTATCGTCGGCCTGCCCATCACCGATCTGTTCATCGCCGGGATCATTCCCGGCCTGATGGAAGCTGTGCTGCTGACGGGCATGACGCTCTACCTGTCGCGGATGCGCGGCTACGGCAACCTCACGCAGCGACCGGACTGGCAGGGATTTGCGCGGCGCCTGCCTCGTGCGAGCGGTGCCTGCCTGATGCCGGTGATCGTGATCGGCACGATCTATGCCGGGCTGTTCACCCCCACGGAAGTCTCGGCGCTTGTTGCCATCTACGCGCTGTTTCTGGTGCTGATCGTCTATCGCACGGCGTCGCTGTCCGATGTGTGGGATACCACGCGGACATCCTTGCTGCAGTCGGTGATGATATACGCGATCCTGATGGGAGCGGGCCTGCTGACAGGCCTGCTGACCCGGCTCGGGTTCACCAATGAAATTGCCGCCTTTCTGAATATTTCGGAAATGCCGCTGTGGGTGTTCCTGCTCGCGGTGAACCTGCTTCTATTGGTAATCGGGATGTTCTTGGACGGTGTTTCAATGATCGTTCTGCTGTCCCCAATTGTATTTCCGTTGGCAATGGAAGTTGGTGTCGATCCTATACACATGGCGGTGATCATGACGGCGCAGGTGGAAATAGCCACACTGACACCGCCGATCGGACTCAATCTGTTCGTCATGTCGCGCGTGTCTGGTGTGCCTGTGCACAGCATAACCAAAGCTATAATTCCATTCTACGGAATGAGAATTTTCGCTTTGTTGCTTCTCAACGCATTTCCACAGATATCTCTGTATTTGGTCAAATAAATCGACTGCGAGCAAAACAAACAAACCCGGAGGAAATGATGCTCAACACTATGAAGCGATTGTGTGTGGCGGTGGCCCTGGGGGCCGGGATAGCGGCGTATGGAATACCGGCGCACGCCCAGGCGCAAAGTGTCGAGATGGTGCTGACCAACGATGTTGCCGTGACGCATTGGAAGACACGGTACATGGATCGCTACGCCAGCGAGTTGGAGAAGCGCACCAACGGCCGCATCAAGACCAAGGTGTATCACGCGGCCCAGCTCTACACCGACCGGGACGCTGTGGCGGCGCTGGGGACCGGTTCCGTCCACATGGCTTGGCCGATGAGCCTTCAGTTTGAATCGCTCGATCAACGCTTCGGTATCGTCAACCTGCCCTTCATGATCACCGATGAGATGATGATGACGCCCGGCTTGGCCCCGAAGCTGGCCGAGTGGCTGTCGAAATACGTCGAGGATCGCGGCATCAAGGTGCTGGGGCTGATGCGGGTCGCCGAACTGATGGTCGTCACGCGCGACAAGCCGATCCAGGCGGCCGAGGATTTCAAGGGCATGAAGGTCCGGGTGACCGGCGGCCGGGTGTTGCAGGATTTGTTCCGCAGCTATGGCGCCAGCCCGATCACCATGCCGCCGACGGAAATGGCCAGCGCCATGCAGCAGGGGGCCATCGACGGCACCTTCGTTTCGGCCAGCGGCTGGGAGATGGTCGGTTCCGCCGGCAAGTACGCTTCCACCGTGCCGGCGATGAGCATCCTGACCTACGCGGTGTCGGTCGATAAGGCCTGGTTCGACGGGCTGGATGCCGAACTGAAGACCGCCATCCTGACCCAGACGGAGGAAATTCTCTCCGAGCAGTGGCGTGAGGCGATCGCCGAGGACAAGAAGACTCTCGACAAGATGGTCGGCTCCGGTGGCCAGTACAGCCGTGTGGACGACGCCGGTCTGGCCGAGTTCCGAAAGCGTGCCGACGCGGTGAACGCGCGCTTCACCGACAGTCACGCCGATGCCTACAAGGAGTTCCGGGCCATTCTCGCGTCCCACGGCTTCTGACGGGACCGACTGACGATAGCGGACTCCGCGGGGGCGGTGTTTGATTGGCG
>CAYNFA010000221.1:0-6493 GCA_964396345.1 uncultured Thalassobaculum sp. | reverse complement strand
GTTCCGGCCGGGGTGGCGGCCAAGCTGGTGTATCCCGACCGCACCGTGGTCTCGGTCAGCGGCGACGGCTGCTACATGATGCACGGCCAGGAACTGGCGACCGCGGTCCAGTACGGCGCCAACACCATCTTCCTGGTGGTGAACAACGGCATGTACGGCACCATCCGGATGCACCAGGAGCGCGAGTACCCCAACCGGATCAGCGCGACCGAGCTTCACAACCCCGACTTCGCGGCGCTTGCGACGGCCTACGGGGCTCACGGCGAGGTCGTCACCCGAACCGACGAGTTCGCGGGTGCCTTCCAGCGGGCGCAGGCGTCGGGACGGCCCGCGGTGATTGAGATCCGCGTCGATCCGGAGGCGCTGACGCCGGCGCGGTCGCTGACCCAGATCCGCGAGGCGGCGATGGCCAGCGGGCGCTGACGCCGTCACGGGCAGCGGGCAATCGGGGGCGCCGGGGTCACGTCAGGGGTCGGTGGAACCGGAATAGTTCTTTATAGCGGACGGCATCTGTTTTAATGGATGCCTTCCTCCGACCTTGACCGGATTCGCCATGACCGACGCGTCCCGACCCGACTGGCGTCCAGCCACCCAACTGGTGCGGGGCGGCCTGCGCCGCTCGCAGTTCCGCGAGACCAGCGAAGCGTTGTTCCTGAACTCGGGCTTCGTCTACGACGACGCCGCCCAGGCCGAGGCGGCGTTCAACGGCGAGGCGGACGTCTTCATTTACTCACGCTACGGCAATCCGACCGTCGCGACCTTCGAGGAACGATTGGCTCTGCTGGAAGGGGCCGAGGCGTGCCGTGCCACCGCCACCGGCATGGCCGCCGTGTTCGCCGCTCTGCTCTGCCAGCTGTCGGCGGGTGACCGGGTGGTCGCGGCGCGCGAGCTGTTCGGCTCGTGCCACTTCATCGTTTCCAAGCTGCTGCCGCGCTGGGGCGTCGAGATCGAGTTCGTGAAGGGCACCGATCTCGGTGCCTGGGAGAGGGCGCTGTCGCGCCCCGCCACCGTGACCTTCCTGGAAAGTCCGTCGAACCCGATGCTCGACTTGATCGACATCGCCGCCGTGGCCGAGCTGTCGCACCGCGCCGGCGCGCGGCTGGTGATAGACAACGTGTTCGCCACGCCGATGTTCCAGCGACCGCTGGAGTTGGGGGCCGACGTCGTCGTCTACTCCGCCACCAAGCACATCGATGGCCAGGGCCGCTGCCTCGGCGGCGCGGTCCTCGGGTCGAAGAAGTTCATCGACGACGTGTTCCAGCCGTTCTATCGCAACACGGGCCCGTCGATGAGCCCGTTCAACGCCTGGGTCATGGCGAAGTCTCTGGAGACCCTGGAACTGCGTGTCGAGCGTCAGACGGCGAACGCGGCGCGGATCGCCGGCTGGCTGGAGGCGCGCCCGGACGTTCGCCAGGTCCGCTACCCGGGTCTCGACAGCCATCCGCAGCACGGGCTGGCCAAGCGACAGATGTCGGGCTTCGGCAGTCTCGTGACGCTGGAACTGCCGGGCGGCAAGGCCGCCGCCTTCCGGTTCCTCGACACGTTGGCGTTGATCGACATCTCGAACAACCTCGGCGATGCCAAGTCCCTGGTCTGCCATCCGGCCACCACCACCCACTCCCGCCTGAGCCCTGCGGAACGGGCGGACATCGGGGTTACCGAAGGCGTGGTGCGGGTGTCGATCGGGCTGGAGCACCCTGAAGACCTGATCGAGGACCTCGAGCGGGCGCTGGCTGCGGCCGCGAACTGATCAAGCGCGCGTCGCTATCGGTGCCGGCGATCGATCCGCCGGATTATTCACGACCGGCCTTATGGCGCTCCCATTCCCGACCGCGTTCGACGACGCTCGCTCGCTGTTCCGGCGTGAGACGGACGGCCACCTCGACCATGACCGCGTTGATGGCCGTGTGCAATTGAGCGGTTGAGGCCTGCATGGCCTGGAGCGCCTCGGCATACGCCGCCGGGTCGAACGGCTCGGCTGCCAGCGCTTGCCTTACCGCAGCGCGCGACCGCCTCAGTTCGTCGCGCAACGGATCGATAGCGGGAGCGTGCGATTGCCAGGCGTCCTCCAGCGCGACCGCGCCCTCCGGGCCGAGCGCCCGCCGCATCCAGCCCGGCGGCGCGCCGGCACGGGTCTCGTGCTCCATCCGGGGCGGGGAATGCGGGTGACGCGGGTCGATCCAGCGGCCGACCATAAGGCCGCCGAGGAACAGGTTGATCGCCAGCGAGGCGAACAACAGGAGCGACACCAGTCGCAGCCGGTTGATCATGGCCGGAACTCCAGAGCGCTGGCACCTGACGCCATCGCGGCGGCATCGGCGACCGGATCGTGGAACGCCAACGTCTCCGCAGCGTCGGCCGTGCCGACTTCAGGCATCGACACGCCAACCAAGATCCCCACGACCGCAGCGGCGACCAGACCGGCCGCAGGCCGCCACGGCGCCTCGAACGGCCAGAGCGCCGCCAGCCGGTCGAGCCAACCGCTTCGGGCATGATCCGGAATGTCCTTCAGGGACACCCGAAGCGCCGGGCTGGAGGCAGGGTCGGGAAGCGTATCCAGCAGAATGTCCACCTCGGCTGCCGCCGCCACCTCGGCAGCCAGCGCCGGGACGACCGCCATCACCCGCCGAGCGGCATCTCGCTCGGCCTCCGGCCAACGGCCGGGGTCGGCGCCGTAGGCTTCGAGAAGGGCGCGAACCCGATCCGCGGTCACGTCGTTCATGGCTCACCTCCGATCAGGTCGGCGCGAGGCCCGTCCAGGGCCGCGCGCAAGGCCCGCCGTCCACGGGCCAGAAGCGATTCCAGCGCCTCCACGGAGACGCCGAGGATGTCGGCCGCCTCGGCGCCGGACCGTCGATCGTAGTGCACCAGCACGATCGCCGTGCGCTGCCGTTCCGGCAGGGCATCGAGCGCTCCGCGCACCACCGCCGCGGTCTGGCGCGACGAGAGTTGGCGGTCGGGCCGGTCGCCGGGATCCACCAGGACCACGGTCTCCGGGTCGACGGTCGGCCGACGTCGGCGCAGCTGGTCGAGCGCGGCGTTTCGGGCGATCCGGTAAAGCCAGGTAGAGACCTTGGCCGCCGGAGTCCAACGGGCGGCGCTGCGCCAGACGGCGAGATAGGAGTCCTGCACCACGTCCTCGGCGCTTGCCCGGTCTCCGACCAGTCGCTCGGCGAAGGCGAGCAGCCGGTCGGAGTGCCGGTCGACGAGGGCGCGATAGGCGACGGGATCGCCCTCGGCGATCCGCGGCATGAGCGCCGCGTCGGGATCATTCCCGGACACTCCCGTCACTGAACCGCGACCGGATCGTCAGTTCTTGTTGGTCTCGGGCCCGCCCTGCATGCCGCCACCATGCATGCCGCCACCCTGCATGCCGCCGCCCTGCATGCCGCCGCCCTGCATGCCGCCGCCCTGCATGCCATGGCCGCGATGGTGCCCGCCGTGCCCACGGTGGAAGCGCTTCCGGGCCTCACCCATTTCCTCCTGGCTGATCGCGCCGTCGCCGTCGGAGTCCATACGGGACATCATCATGCCGCGACGCTGGTCGAACTCGTTGGGAGACAGCATGCCGTTTCCGTCGGCGTCGAGCCAGAGCACCATCTTCCGGTGGCGCTCCAACCGCTCGGCCTTGCCGGCGTCGTCCAGTTCCTCGACGGTCACCTTGCCGTCGCCATTGGCATCGGCGGTGGCGAAGCGCGCGTCGCGGTAGGCGCGCATCTCGGCAGGGGTGACCTTGCCGTCCTTGTCGGCGTCCATCTCGGCGAAACGCTGCTCCATCCGGGCGCCGTGGTCACCATGCTGCATGCCTTCATTACCAGCCGCGAGGGCGGAAGCGCCGCCGGCCGCGGTGAGCGCGATTATGGCGGCGAGAGTGATTTTCGTGCGGGTCATGTCTCAGTCTCCGTTGGTGCGGACGCGGCCGGCGTTGGCCGACCTCATCAGCTTCAACGGAGTTCGCCAGCGGTTCCGTCGCACCTTTTCATCGAGGCTCCGATCCGGCTAGGCTCTTGCCTAAGCGCTACCGTCCGATCAGCCCCTTTTCAAGAAGCCCACACCGGAGGTTACGAGCCATGGCGGCCCCCCAGAACAAGGTTATCATCACCTGCGCCGTCACCGGCTCGATCCACACCCCCACCATGAGCCCGTACCTGCCGATCACCGGCGATGAGGTCGCCGAGCAGGCGATCGGCGCCGCCGAGGCCGGGGCGTCGATCCTGCACCTGCACGCCCGCAATCCCGATGGCAGTCCGACGCCGGATCCCAAGGCGTTCATGGAGTTTCTGCCGCGGATCAAGCAGAACACCGACGCGGTGGTGAACATCACCACCGGTGGCGGCCACGGCATGTCCCTCCAGGAGCGCCTGGCGGCGGCGGTGGCGGCCAGCCCGGAGATGACCTCGCTCAACATGGGATCGATGAACTTCGGCCTGTTCCCGATCCTCGACAAGGTGAAGGAGTTCCAGCACGACTGGGAGCCGAAGTTCCTCGAAAACTCCAGGGACTTCATTTTTAGGAACACGTTCAAGGACATCGAATACGTCCTGAAGGAACTGGGTGAGGGTCACGGGGTCCGCTTCGAGTACGAGTGCTACGACGTCGGCCACCTGTACAACCTGGCCCACTTCCTGGAGCGCGGGCTGGTAAAGCCGCCGCTGTTCGTCCAGACCATTTTCGGGATCCTCGGCGGCATCGGCGCCGACACCGAGAACCTCATGCACATGAAGCGGATCGCCGACAAGCTGTTCGGCGACCAGTACCGGTGGAGCGTGCTGGCCGCCGGGCGCCACCAGATGGCGTTCACCACCATGGCCGCGATCAACGGCGGCAACGTCCGCGTCGGCCTGGAGGACAGCCTGTTCCTCGGCAAGGGGCAACTCGCCAAGAGCAACGCCGAGCAGGTCACCAAGATCCGCCGCATCATCGAGGACCTCAGCCTGGAGGTGGCGACCCCGACCGAGGCCCGCGCGATGCTCGACCTGAAGGGCGGGGACCAGGTGAAGTTCTGATGCCCAACCTGACCATCACAGGCAAGACCACCGTCTATGGCATCCTGGCCCACCCGATCGACCATGTACGTGCGCCGAGCGTGTTCAACCCAGCCTATGAGCGGCTGGGTCTGGACGCCGTCATGGTGCCGTTCCACGTGCTGCCGGATGACCTTGAAGCCGCGGTGGCCGGAATGCGGGCGATGCGGAGCCTGCGCGGACTGACCGTCACCGTGCCGCACAAGGTCACGATCGCGGCGCTGTGCGACGCTGTCGGCCCGGGCGGCCGACGGGTCGGAGCGGTCAACGCCGTGCGTTTCGACGAGGTCGACGCCAGCGGAGGCCGCCGGATGATCGGCGACAACTTCGACGGCCAGGGGTATGTGGCCGGGATGAAGGCGCGCGGCTTCGAGTTCGCCGGCAAGCGCGTGCTGCAGCTCGGCGCCGGCGGAGCCGGGATGGCGATCGCCTTCGCGGTCGCCGAGGCCGGGGCTGCCAGCCTCAGCGTCGCCAACCGCACGGTCGAGCGGGCGGCCGACCTCGCGCATCGGGTCCACAAGGCGTTTCCGACCTGTCCCGCCCGCGGCCTGCCGGCCAACGTGGACCCGGCCGGCTACGACTTGGTAATCAACACCACTTCGCTTGGCTTGCATGATGGCGATCCGCTGCCGGTCGACGTCGACCGCCTCGATCGGTCGGCGGTGATCAGCGAGATCATCATGAAGCCGGAGGAGACCGCTTTGCTGAAGGCGGCGAAGGCGCGCGGGCACGAGGTGCACTATGGCAAGCCGATGCTGGACGAGCAGATCAAGCTTATCGGTGCCTTCATCGGCTGTCCGGTTCCAGATTGATCGGCGACAGCGTGAAGATAAGCGTGTAACCAACTGATTTTTAGCGCCCCTCTTGGAATGAGAGCACCGGGCCACCGGGTTGCGAGTACCCGCGGAAGACTGAGGATGACGACGGACTACGCGCTTCGCGACACCAAGGAGTTGGCCCGGGCCGATGTCCTCGGTCTCTACGAGGCCAACCGGTGGTCGTCGGCCGGCAAGCCGGACCAGCTGATGACGGCCCTCGCCAACAGCGATGCCGTCGTCACCGCCTGGGCCGGACGCACCTTGATTGGTCTTGGCAACGCGCTCTCGGATGGCGCCCTGGTGGTTTTTTACCCGCATTTGCTGGTGCTCCCGGACTGGCGCGGCAGGGGAGTGGGGCGCGCCATCATCACCCGGCTGCAGAAACGCTACGCCGGCTTCCACCAGCACGCCCTGATCGCCGACGCGCCGGCCATCGGGTTCTACGAACGCTGCGGCTTCACCCGGGCCGGCGACTGCCAGGCGATGTGGATCTACGCCGGCGGGGACGGGCGGATGGCGGAAGGCTAGACCCGCCGGTGCCCGAGTCGCGACCGCCGGGAAGCCTGCGACTCGCCGGTTCCTTGTGTTATCCACAAGATAATGTGCCAGATCTAGTGGGCGTCCTTGTCGAGGCCGCCCATATACCGTCGC
>CAYNFA010000220.1:0-6506 GCA_964396345.1 uncultured Thalassobaculum sp. | reverse complement strand
ATCATGATCCTGCGCGAGCTGACCGGCGGGGTGTATTTCTGCGAGCCGCGCGGCATTGAGGACCTGCCGGGTGGCGGCAAGCGTGGCTTCGACACCCAGGCCTACACGACGCCGGAGATCGAGCGCATCGGCCGGGTCGCCTTCGACCTGGCGCGCAAGCGCCGCGGCAAGGTGACCTCGGTCGAGAAGGCCAACGTCATGATGTCGGGCGTGCTGTGGCGTCAGGTCATGACCGATTTGCACAAGCGCGAGGGCGAGGGCCTCGAATACGAGAACATGTACGCCGACAACTGCGCTATGCAACTGGTCCGCACCCCCAAGCAGTTCGACGTGATCGTCACCGACAACCTGTTCGGCGACATCCTCTCGGATTGCGCGGCGATGCTGACGGGTTCGCTCGGCATGCTGCCGTCGGCCTCGCTCGGCGCCGAGGATCCGACCACCGGCCGGCGCCACGCCCTGTACGAGCCGGTGCACGGCTCGGCCCCGGACATCGCCGGCAAGTGGATCGCCAACCCGATCGCCGAGCTGCTGTCGTTCTCCATGCTGCTGCGCTACAGCTTCGACATGGGCGAGGACGCCGACATGATCGTGAAGGCGATCGACAACGTGCTGGCGTCGGGCCTGCGCACCGCCGACATCATGCAGCCGGGCAAGGCCAAGGTCTCGACCAACGTCATGACCGACAGCATCCTCAAGGAACTCGACAAGCTCGCGGCGGGCTGACGGCGCCGCCGACGTCCCGGCCGGCCGCGTGCAGCCGCGGCCGGCCCTGAAATCTCCCGTTTTCACGCCCCGGGTTTTGGCGTATGAAGCGCGCCATGGTCGAGACGGTTCTCCGTATCGGGATTCGCGTGCACGCCGACGGGGCGAACTGCCCCGCCGTGCCCTCGGCTGATTTGCGCCTCGGCGCGCCGACCACCACTACCAAGAAGCTCGGCAAGACCACCCGCTAAGGGTCGGGCCTCCTGCTGCGCGCGAGCGACGGCGATCGGGGGCCCAGGGACCCCGGACGGGGCGGCACGCCGCGCGCGGTTTCGAGAGGAGTTGAGGACATGGGCTACAAGGTTGCCGTCGTCGGAGCCACGGGTGCGGTGGGACGCGAGATGCTGACCACCCTCGCCGAGCGCAATTTCCCGGTCGACGAGGTCGTGGCGCTGGCGTCCGGCCGGTCCGCCGGGGGACAGATCTCGTTCGGCGAGAAGAAGACGCTGACCGTGCAGGATCTGTCGAAGTACGATTTCTCCACCACCGACATCGCGTTGTTCTCGGCCGGCGGCGAGGTCAGCAAGGAATACGCGCCGAAGGTTGGCGCCGCCGGCTGCGTCGTCATCGACAACAGCTCGGCGTTCCGCATGGACCCGGACGTGCCGCTGGTGGTGCCGGAGGTCAACCCGGACGCGCTGGCCCGCTACGGCCGCAAGAACATCATCGCCAATCCGAACTGCTCGACCGCCCAGCTGGTGGTGGCGCTGAAGCCGCTGCACGACGCCTTCCGCATCAAGCGGGTGGTGGTGTCGACCTACCAGTCGGTCTCCGGGGCCGGCAAGGACGGCATGGACGAGTTGTTCAACCAGACCCGCGCGGTCTACGTGAACGACCCGATCACCCGCGAGAACTTCACCAAGCAGATCGCCTTCAACGTGATCCCGCACATCGACGTCTTCATGGACGACGGGTTCACCAAGGAGGAGTGGAAGATGTCGGTCGAGACCAAGAAGATCCTCGACCCGGACATCGACGTGGTCGCGACGTGCGTCCGGGTGCCGGTGTTCATCGGCCACTCCGAGGCGGTGTTCATCGAGACCAAGAAGCCGATCGACGAGCACTCGGCGCGGGCCGCCATGAAGGACTTCCCCGGCCTGCTGATCGTCGACCACCGTGCCGACGAGGGCTATGTCAGCCCGATCGAATGCGCCGGCGAGGACGCGGTCTACGTCAGCCGCATCCGCAAGGACCCGACCGTGAAGAACGGCCTGGTGTTCTGGTGCGTCTCCGACAACCTGCGCAAGGGTGCCGCCCTGAACGCCGTGCAGATCGCCGAGCTGCTGGTCGCGCGGCACCTCAAGAAGGCGGCGTAGGGGCAACTCGCCCGCCGCCGACGCAGCGGCGGGTGGGTCCCGGGTCTCGCTGCGCTTGGCCGGGATGACGAAAGGGTGGGGGAGGCGGTCGCCCGCATAATACCGGACGGGACCGCCGGCTCGGCTCGTTGCCGTGCTCTACAGCTCCGGGCGGCACTCCCACAGCTCCGGGAAGAAGCGCCGGAACACCGGTCCTCAGTCGGGCCGCTCGGCGCGGACGATGGCGTCGAGATTCCGGATCAGCGCCAGGTCGACGGTGCCGGCCGCCTCGGTCGCCGCCGTCGCCACGTCCAACCCGGCGACGCTGCGGGACATCGCCCGGGCGGGGTCACGGCCGTCGAGGTAGTGCGCCAGGAACAGGCCGGCGAACAGGTCGCCGGTGCCGAAGAACGCGCGGTCGCGGCGTCGGGTGCGGACCGTGTGGCTGCCGTCGACGGTGACGATGACGATCGCCAAATCGTCGCCGTCCGGGATGCCGGTGCCGATCACGATGTCCGGCCCCCATTCGAGCAGCGTGACGGCGGCGGCGTGGGCGTGCTCGACCGTCTCGACCCGGTGGCCGGACAGCCGCTCCAGCTCGAAGGCGTTCGGCGTGATCGCCGTCGCCCGCGGCACCAGCCGCTCGCGGATCGCCTTCTCGACACCGTCGCGCACGAACACCCGGCCATGGTCGCCAATGATCGGGTCGCAGACATAGACGAGGCGCGGCTCGACCACGCGGGCGGCATCGACCGCGTCGGCGACCGCCCAGCCGCTGCCGGCCTCCCCGAGATAGCCCGAGTAGATTCCGGCGCAGCCGCGCCAGCCGGTGTGGCGGCCGATGCCGACCAGCAGGTCGCGGACCTCGTGGTCCGGACGCACCGTGCCGGTGTGATGGCCGTGGCCCGGGTGGTTGGAGAACGCCACCGTGTCGACCCGCCACACGGTGTGTCCCAGGCGCTCGAGCGCCGGCACGGCGGCGGCGTTGCCCACATGCCCGACGGAGACGTGCGAGGAGACGGCGAGGATCGGCATGGCCCGACTATAGCCGCCCGACGGTCCGGCACCAGGAGGTTCTCGCTAACCACCGCCGCGCCGGCCCGGCCCCCTTCCGGGCGCCGGCGCGGACGGCTAGGGTGCGCCGCCCGAGACCCGAAGGAGACCCCGATGCCCGCCTCGCTTCGCCCGCGCCGCTCGGCGCTCTACATGCCCGGATCCAACCCGCGGGCGCTCGAGAAGGCGCGCGGCCTGCCGTGCGATGTGATCGTCATGGATCTCGAGGACGCGGTGGCGCCCGAGGCCAAGGAGGCCGCCCGCGAGACCATCGCCGGGGCGTTGCTGTCCGGCGGCTACGGCGGTCGCGAAATGGTGCTGCGGGTCAACGGGCTCGATACCGCCTGGGGCTACGCCGACCTTGCCTTCGCCGCCGGCCAGCCGTTCGACGCCGTGCTGCTGCCCAAGGTCGAGAGCGCCGACACGGTGCGCCGGGCCGAGGCGGTCCTGGTGGCGCACGGCGCCCCCGACGGCCTCGCGTTGTGGTGCATGATGGAGACGCCTCGCGGGGTGCTGGCGGCGACCGAAATCGCCGCCTCGACGCCGCGCCTCGCCGGCATGGTGATGGGTACCTCCGATCTCGCCAAGGACCTGCACTGCCTGCACACCCGCGACCGGCTGCCGTTCGTGACGGCGCTCGGACTGTGCCTGCTGTCGGCCCGCGCCCACGAGCTCGCCATCCTCGACGGGGTCTATCTCGACCTCGGCGACGACGAGGGCTTCGCCGCCTCGTGCCGGCAAGGCGTGGAGTTCGGGTTCGACGGCAAGACCCTGATCCATCCCAAGACCATTGCCACCGCCAACGCGGTGTTCGCACCCGGGGCCGACGACCTGGCCTGGGCCCGCCGCATCACCGCCGCCCACGCCGCGGTCGCCGCCGAGGGCAAGGGCGTGCTGCTGGTCGATGGCAAGCTGGTCGAGGCCCTGCACGTCTCCGAGGCGAGCCGGCTGGTCGCCCTTGCCGAGCGGATCGAGGCGCTGCACGGCCCGGGCTGACGTTCTACCGGCGGCGTCGCGCCGTAAACAAGGCCGGTTGACGATCTGTTAAACCTCCCACGCATACCGTGTCCTGAGGGAGATGGACCCGGAACGACTCGAGTCCAAGGCTGAATTAACCAATGGAACGGCATGTTCCGGCTGCAACGACGTGCTCCGGCCGGTCGCAGCGGCACGATCCTCGGCTACCATTCCAGCCGCCGGCTGCCAGACTTGGCCGCCGTCGCGGCCATCGAGGGGATCTACCGCGAACTCATGGAGAAGGAGGACGCGCCGGACAGCCGCAAGGCCGAACAACCGCAAGGCCGGAATGGCGTCGCCCGACGAGCATCTCGTCGGGGTCCTGAAGAGCAGTCGGGGTCGTGAAGAGTAAAGGGGTCGTTTATGACCAATTCGTCCTCTCGCTCTAGGGCGGCGCCGTTCGCGGCGGTCGCGGCCGCCGCCGGCCTGATCTCGGGGGCGCTGCCATGGCTGCCGCTCGAGCCTACCGCGCTCGCGCTTGCTGTGAGCGTCTCGGCCGGGCTGGGAGCGGCGGCGGCGGCGTTCCGCCTCGCCTCGCTGACGGAGGTCTGGATCGAACGGGCCCGCGAAGTCAGCGACGCGGTGGCGGCGGGCGATTTCGCGAGGCTGGGGCGGCGATGGAGGCGGTGTCGCGCGGCGTCTACTACCGGAGCATCCGGCCCGAGGGCCTGGGCGGCCAGTTCCTGGCCAGCGCCAACCGCATCAACGGCGCCGCCGATGCCATGGGGACCAAGGTCGCCCGGTTCGCCGCGATGACCGAACGCTTCGAGCACCAGGTTTCCGGGGTCGTGGACTCGGTGGCGGCCGCCGCCGAGCAGATGCGGGGCACGGCGGGGAGCCTTACGCAACTCGCCGACGCCACCACCGACCAGACCACGGCGGTGGCAGCGGCGACCGAGCAGGCTTCAGCCAACGCCCAGACTGTCGCGGCCGCCGCCGAGCAGCTGTCCGCGTCGATCCAGGAGATCACCCGGCAGGTCGCCGAGGCCGAGCGCACCACCACGGAGGCCAGCGTCAAGGCGGAATCGGCGAACACCATGGTGCAGGCACTGAACGAGGCCGCCGAGGAGATCGGCAGCGTCGTCACTCTGATCACCACGATCGCCGAGCAGACCAACCTGCTGGCGCTGAACGCCACCATCGAGGCGGCGCGCGCCGGCGAGGCCGGCAAGGGCTTCGCCGTCGTGGCCGGCGAGGTCAAGGCGCTCGCCAACCAGACCGGCCAGGCCACCCAGCGGATCCAGGAACAGGTGTCGCGGATCCGCGACGCGACGGCCGAGACCGTGACCGCGATCGAACAGATCGTTACGGCGATCGCCGACGTCGGGCAGCGCTCCGCGGCGGTGTCGATCGCTGTCGACGAGCAGGCCTCGACCACCGCCGAGATCACCCGCAACGTCCAGGAGGCCTCGATCGGCACGCGCGAGGTGGCGCAGAGCACCGCCAGAGCACCGCCAAGGTACGTGAGGCGGCGGCGGACACCGATCGCGCCGCCCGCGACGTGTCGTCCGCCGCCGGCGACCTGGCTACCCAGTCCTCGACCCTGCGCGCCGAGGTCAGCCGCTACCTGGCCGAGGCTCGGGTGGCCTGAGCGGGGTACGCCCGGCTCAGGCCAGCGGCTTGCCCCAGAACTGCATGGGCTTGGTGGTTTCGGCCCCCTGGTCGACGTCCTTCCAGGAAAAGCCCGCGACCATGCCCTCCAGACGGCGGTAGCCGTAGCGCGTCCAGACCGGATCCAGCGGCACCGCGTCCGACGGCCGAAGCGGGTGGTGGTCGGGACGGGCCACGCCGCAGAACACCAGGGTCCCGAAGCCGAGCGTGCGGGCGTGCGCCTCCCGCCGCTCGAAGAACCGACGGTACAGGCCGCGGCCGCGCCACGGCCGGCGCAGCACGGTTTCGGCCCCGTAGAACAGCCGGCGGAGGTCATGGTCGGCAGCCCGGAACGGCTCGGCGAGCTCCGGGTGCTCGTCGGCGAGTGGCAGACCGGTGCACGCCCCTACCAGATGTTCGCCGTCGAACGCCGCCACCAGCACCGACCCGGCGGCGGTGGCGAACCGGGCGAGGTACCGGGCCTCGAAGTCGCGGCTGCCGTCGTACAGATACGGCCAGTCGCGGAACACCTCGATGCGCAGCTCCGCCAGCGCCTCCAACAGCCGGTCGAGCGTCGGGCCCGGCGTCAGGGTCTCGAGCCGGAGCGTCACGCCAGCGGCCCCCCGCCGGCCACCTGCGCGGTCCAGTTGGCGAGGTTATAGTAGGTGGTGACCCGCGCGATCCGGCCGTCGCGGATCGCGAAGAACGCACCGGCCGGCAGCCGGTATGCCTGTCCTGCCGCCGGCGGCAGGCACCAATGTGCCGCACAGGGGTGAGGTCATGATT
>CAYNFA010000219.1:0-6524 GCA_964396345.1 uncultured Thalassobaculum sp. | reverse complement strand
GCGCCAACCCCCGCACGGTGCGCACCATGGGCGAGCACATCGACCTCGACGTCTCGGGCATCCTGCGCCGCGAGATGACGCTGGACCAGGCCGGCGACGCCCTGATCGACGTCATGATCCGGACCTGCAACGGCCGACTGACCGCCGCCGAGGCGCTCGGCCACCGCGAATTCGTGCTGACCAAGCTGTACCGGAGCGCCTGAGGCAGACCGCGCTAAAGGACGCCGAGGCTGCGCACGAGGGTGTAGATCGCCACCACGATGATCAGGGTGGCGAAGATCGCGTTCAGCGCGCCCCGGTGGCCGGCCAGCCGCTTGGCCGAACGCGCCCCGAGCCAGCCTCCGACGACGCCGCCGGCAACGAAAACCGCTGCCAGCCCCCAGTCCAACATCCCCGACACGGCGTAGTTGCCGGCGGTGGTGAGGCCGAAGGCGGTGACAGCGACCAGGGAAGAGCCGATCGCGTTCAGGATCGGCATGCCGGTCGCCAGCATCAGGCCCGGCACCACCAGGAACCCGCCGCCGATCCCGAAGAAGCCGGACAGCGCCCCGGCGCCGGCGCCGACGCCCAGCAGCTTCGGCAGGTTGCCGCGGCTCAGCCGCACGCCCTCGTCGCCCTCGCCACCGCGGCTGCGCAGCATCAGGACGCCGACCACCAGCATGAGCACCGCGAACAGCGCCAGCAGCTGCTGCCCGTCCATCAGCTTGCCGAGGGTCGAGCCGGCCAGCGCGCCGGCGGCGCCGGTCAAGGCAAAGACGCTGGCGCACGGCCATTTCACGGTGCCCCGCCGCGCGTGGTTCACGAGGCCGATGGCGGCGTTGGCGGCGACCGCGACCGCGCTGGTGCCGATCGCGATGTGGGTGTCGCCGACCCCCACCAGGTAGATCATCAGCGGGACGGCGAGGATCGACCCGCCGCCGCCGACAAGCCCGAGGGTAAATCCCACGAGCGAACCGGACAGCAGGCCGAGGGCGCCCTGCAGCAGGGACAGAGAGGTCATCGCCGGGACCGTCCGGTTCGGGTGGGGGACGTCACGCGGTCTTCGCTGGGCCCTGACCGTAGGCCGCCCGATTCCAGGGGGCCCGTGCCAGCACCCGGGCCAGTCCGCAGAACCCGGTAACCCCCGCGGTGATCAAGCCGGCGCCAACGAACAGCGGCACCGCCAGGAACCACGGCGACACCAGCAGCCCGAGCGCGGTGCCCAGGAAGGCCAGGCTGCCGGCCCCGATCTGCACCTGTCGCTGCAGTTCGAGCGGCTGGCGACGGTCCACCGTCACCGGCAGCCCGGCCGCCTTCCAGGCGTCCAGACCGCCCTCGACAACCAGCGCCTCGCAGGCGTCGCCGGCCCTGGCGGCGAGGCGTGGCGCGTTGGCGAGCGTGCGCGCGCCGCTGCGGCAGTGGAAAATCACCGGCTTGCCCTGGTGCACCGCCAGTTCGGTCTCGTCCAGTTGGGACAGCGGAAGGTGACGGGCGCCGGGTATTCTCTCACGGGCGTGCTCGTCCGGCTCGCGCACATCGACCAGGATCGCGCCGTCGGCGATCAGCCGCCGGGCCTCTGCGGGGGGAACGGTTCTCAGCGACATCGGGTTACTCCTTTGGAAAATCTGGATTGTCGGCTTCGGAGCCGGGGAACCGGTCGGGGGCGCAGAACTCCTGGTGCAGCGTGGCGAACAACCGCTCTAGACGAGGGTCGGCGATCCGATACCAGAGCGTCTGGCCCTCGCGGCGGAAGGCGACCAACCCCTCCGCCCGCATCCGGGCGAGGTGCTGGGACAGGGCGGGCGGCGACAGGCCGACGGCGACGGCCAGGGCGCCAGCCGTCGCCTCGCCGCTCTCGACCAGCCGGCAGAGGATGATCAGGCGGCGCTCGTTGGAGAGCGCGCGCAGGATCCCGGCCACTTCCGCCGCCTTGGCTTCCAGCTTCTCGAGATCGAACGCCGTCGCCGACATCGTCACCCCCATTGTTAAGCACTTGCTTAAATGATGGGTGCCGCTATATCTGTCAAGCGCATCCACAGGAACGCTACCGAGCAGGAGGCAGGATCATGACTGGCAAACCCATCGTCCACGCGTTCTTCGACGAGCCCACCAACACCATCAGCTATCTGGTCGCCGATCCGGCTACCGGTCAGGCCGCGGTGATCGACCCGGTGCTGGACTACGATCACAACGCCGGCGAGGTCGATTCCCGCTCGGTCGAGGCGATGCTGGAGGCGGCCCGCGAGGCCGGCTACACGATCGTCTGGACGCTCGAGACCCACGCCCACGCCGACCATCTCTCCGGATCGCCCTATGTGAAGGCCAAGACCGGCGCGCGGATCGCGATCGGCGAGCACATCAAGGATGTGCAGCGCATCTTCCGGCCGGTGTTCAACGCCACCGACCTGAAGACCGACGGCAGCGACTTCGACCACCTGTTCGCCGACGGCGAGCGCTTCCGGATCGGCGAGATGGAGGCCGAGGTGCTGTACACGCCGGGCCACACGCCCGCCGACGTCACCTACCGGATCGGCGACGCCGCGTTCGTCGGCGACACCCTGTTCATGCCGGACTACGGCACCGCCCGCGCCGATTTCCCGGGCGGCGACGCCGGCATGCTGTTCCGGTCGATCCGCAAGCTGATGGCGCTGCCGCCCGAGACCCGGCTTTTCATGTGCCACGACTACAAGGCCCCCGGACGCGACGACTACGCCTGGGAGACCACGGTCGCCGAGCAGCGCGCGCGCAACGTCCACGCCCACGAAGGGGTAAGCGAGGCGGAGTTCGTCGCCATGCGAACCAAACGCGACGCGACGCTGTCGGCCCCTCGCCTGCTGCTGCCGTCGGTCCAGGTCAACATCCGCGCCGGGCGCTTCCCGCCGGCCGACGCCAACGGCGTGCGCTACCTGACGATCCCGGTGAAGCTCAAATGCGGACCGGAGGCGGTAGCCTGACGGCTCAGTCGAACGGCAGCCCCACGTAGTTCTCGGCGAAGGCCCGCGAAGCCGCCTCGGAGCCGGTCAGGACGTCGAGCTCGGCGAGTTGCAGCCGGCGCGTGAATCCATCGGCGCCGTCGTAGCGGTGCAACTGGGCCGAGAACCACCAGGAGAACCGCTGCGCCCGCCAGACACGGCGGAGCGCGCGCTCGGAATACCGGTCGATGCCCTCCTCCGATCCGGTGGCGAAAAACTCGGCCAACGCCTCCGACAGCACCTTCACGTCGGCGACCGCCAGGTTCAGGCCCTTGGCGCCGGTCGGCGGCACGATGTGGGCGGCGTCGCCGGCCAGGAACAGCCGCCCGAACCGCATCGGCTCGGCGACGAAACTGCGCAGCGGTGCCACGCTCTTCTCGATCGACGGGCCGGTGCGGATCGTCGCGGCCACCTCAGGGCCGAGCCGGAGTCTCAACTCGTCCCAGACCCGCTCGTCCGGCCAGTCGGCGAGGTCGGTGTCGAGGTCGCACTGGATGTAGTACCGGCTGCGGGTCGGGCTGCGCATCGAGGCCAGCGCGAAGCCGCGCTCGTGGCTGGCGTAGATCAGCTCGTCCGACACCGGCGGCGTGTCCGACAGAATGCCGAGCCAGCCGAACGGGTAGACCCGCTCATACGTTCGAATGCGATCGGCCGGGACGCTGCGCCGGCACACCCCGTGGAACCCGTCGCAGCCTGCGATGAAGTCGCAGGCCAGCTCGGATCGGCCCGCCGCGGTGCGCCAGCGCACCATCGGACGCTCGCCGTCGAACCCGTGGACGCAGACATCCTTGGCCTCGTAGACAATGGCACCGCCAACCGCCAGCCGCGCCTCCACGAGATCCTTGGTGACCTCGGTCTGGCCGTACACGGTGACCCGCCTGCCGGTCAGCGCGGCGAGGTCGAGGCGCCGCCGAATCCCGTCAACGGCGACTTCTATGCCCTCGTGCACCAGGCCCTCGCGCGCCATGCGCGCGCCGAGGCCGGAGGCCGCAAGCAGGTCGACCGTGCCCTGCTCCAGCACCCCGGCCCGGATCCGCCCCTCGACATGGGCGCGGCTGCGACGCTCCAGGATTACCGAGGCTACGCCCTGACGATGCAGGAGGTGCGCCAGCAGCAGCCCGGCCGGCCCGCCGCCAACGATACCGACCTGTGTCCTCTCGGGCGGTGGGCTCATGCTGTCCTCCCCGCGGGGCGGCTTGCCGGCCGCAAGCCGGAACGGATCGACGGCCGGGACGTTGCCCACGCAAGCGGTATCTTTGGCGAAGGACGGACGAGATGGGAATAGAGGTAAGCGGCCTGCTCGGGCTGATTGTGCTGGCGCTCGACATATGGGCGATCGTGAGCGTCGTCGGCAGTTCCGCGTCGACCAGCGGCAAGGTGCTCTGGATCCTGCTGATCCTGATCCTGCCGATCCTTGGCCTGATCATCTGGCTGGTGGCCGGTCCCCGGTCGGCCCGGGCCTGACCGGACCGGACCGACCGGGGCCGGCTATTCACGTTTGCACGGGTTGGGCCGGGATCACTTCGGCTGCGGCACGTAGCGCAGGTATGGCTTCTCGGCCCGCCAGCCATCCGGGAATTTCACCTTGGCCGCCTCGTCGTTCAGCGACGGCACGATGATGACCTCGTCGCCATGCTTCCAGTTCACCGGCGTCGCCACCGAATGCTTCGCCGTCAGTTGCAGCGAGTCGATCACCCGCAGCACTTCGTCAAAGTTCCGGCCGGTGCTGGCCGGGTAGGTGAGGGTCAGCTTGATCTTCTTGTCCGGCCCGATGACGAACACGGTGCGGACCGTCAGGCTGTCGAGGGCGTTGGGATGGATCATGCCATACAGGGAAGCGACCTTGCGATCCTCGTCGCCGACCAGCGGGTAGTTCGGCAACACCCCTTGAGTGTCCTTGATATCCTTCGCCCACACATGATGATCGGATACCGGGTCGACGCTGACCGCCAGGATCTTGACGTTGCGCTTGTCGAACTCCGGCTTCAGCTTGGCCATGTAGCCGAGTTCGGTGGTGCACACCGGTGTGAAATCCTTCGGGTGCGAGAACAGGATGCACCAGCCATCGCCGATCCACTCGTGGAAGCTGATCTTGCCTTCGGTGGTGTCTGCCGTGAAGTCAGGGGCTATATCGCCCAGTTGCAGTGCCATGGTGAAGACTCCCATGTTGATGGTGGGGCCGTGAGGCTGAACCGGATTCGGATCGGCAGGGTATCGCCGTTGACCGGTAGCCGCATCCGCCGCCGACCCCGCGGATATGCGAACGACCGGATGCGATTGCGAGGGGGGCCGAAGCGGGATGTTCCCTCGGGTGCGAACCGGCATGGCCGCTAAACGCGACACGCTCGGGCCGATCCTGCTGTCGCGCGGCACCGACGCCAATATCTGCCGGCTGGCCGCCGTGACCGTCCTTCCGGAGGGTACCGAGCCGCCGGTGCTGACCGTGGAGGGGAGCGAGGCGCCGCCGGCGGTTTGTCTGCACGCGCGCCTGGGCCGCGCCGTCTGGCGCTACCGGTTCGAACTGCCGGCGCGACGCGACGCCCGCTACCGGCTCGGCGGCGTCGATTACCCGGTCGGCGCCGACCTCACCGGCGACACCCGGATCGCCTATGTCTCGTGCAACGGCCAGGAGAGCGGCGACCACCGCCGCCGGATCGAGGAGCGCAACGTCATGTGGCGCCGGCTCGCCGACGAGCACGACCGCGCGCCCTTCGGCTTGATGCTCCAAGGCGGCGATCAGCTCTACGCCGACGAGGTGCTCAACAGCCATCCGACGCTTCGGGCCTGGTCCAAGGCCCGAACCTCCCGCAAGCCGGGCTTCGAGTTCACCGCGCAAGCGCGCGAGGCGGCCGAGCGCTTCTACCTGGAGCGCTATCTCACGCTGTACGGACAGCCGGGGATCGCGGATCTGTGCGCGCGGGTGCCGTCGCTGATGATGTGGGACGACCACGACATCTTCGACGGCTGGGGCAGCCATCCTCCTTCCACCCTGGACAGCCCGGTGGGGCGTGGTGTGTTCGAGCTGGCGCGGCAGGCCTTCGCGGTCTTCCAGCTCGGCCTGTCGCACGCTGAGATCGAGGCGGCGGGCAAGACCTTCGGCTACGCGGCGACGTTTCCGGGGTTCACCGTGGTGGCCCCCGACCTGCGCTCCGAGCGCCGCCCGGACCGGGCGATGGGGCCGGCCTGCTGGCAGGCCTTCGAGCGGGACCTGGAGGCCGGCGAACCCGACGACCGGCTGCTGGTGATGTCCAGCGTGCCGGCCCTCGGCCCTCGGCTCAGCTATGTCGAGCGGCTGATGACGGTGTTCCCCGGGATCCGCAAGTACAAGGACGACCTGCGCGACCAGTGGCAGAGCCGCGAGCACCGGGAGGAGTGGAAGCGCTTCCTGCTGGCGCTCGAGCGCAAGCGCCTCGGCCAGCGTCGCGGCGTCACCGTGGTGTCCGGCGAAATTCACCTGGCGACCCGCGGCGAGATGCCGATCGGCGACGGCGCGATCCTGCACCAGCTCGTCGCCTCCGGGATCTCGCATCCGGCGCCGCCGGCCGCCTACGCGGCCGGACTGGGGCTGCTGGC
>CAYNFA010000218.1:0-6531 GCA_964396345.1 uncultured Thalassobaculum sp. | reverse complement strand
CGAGGCGCGCTTCGTGATCGTGAAGAGCCACGACGGCTACACCACCAACCTCTCGGTCGACTGGCTGTACGAGCCCGACAGCCTGATCGCCACCCACTGGGAGGGAGCGCCGCTGACCCGCGAGCACGGCGGCCCGGCCCGGCTGGTGGTGCCGGCGCTGTACTTCTGGAAGAGTGCGAAGTGGATCCGCTCGATCCGGTTCGTGGCGCGCGACGTAAAGGGTTTCTGGGAGGCGCGTGGCTATCACGACGTCGGCGACCCGTGGAAGGAACAGCGCTATGGTTAACGCGGCGCGCGCGATCCTGCTGGTCGCGCTGACGACGGTGGGAGGCTGGACGATGACGTCGGGCGCGACGCGAGCGGCAGCGGCCGAAACGGCGTGGGATTTCGCCTTCACCTCGATCGACGGCGACGCCATGCCGCTCAAGGCCTACGAGGGCAAGGCGCTGCTGGTGGTGAACACCGCGTCGCGCTGCGGCTTCACCCCGCAATACGAGGGCCTGCAGGCGCTGTGGGAGCGGTACCGCGACCGTGGCCTGGTGGTGATCGGCGTCCCCTCCAACGATTTCGGCGGCCAGGAGCCGGGCAGCGCCGAGCAGATCAAGGCGTTCTGCGAGACCAATTTCGCGGTCGACTTCCCGATGACCGACAAATACCCGGTGACCGGCGCCGACGCCCACCCGTTCTACCGCTGGGCGGCCACCGCGCTCGGCGCTGACCAGACGCCGCGCTGGAACTTCCACAAATACCTGGTTGGGCCGGATGGAAGCCTGGTCGCGGCCTTGCCGACCCGGGTCGAGCCGACCTCGGAGCCGGCGATCGCCGCGGTCGAGAAGGCGCTGCCGAAATGATCCGGGCGCTGGCGGCGACGGTGGCGGTGCTGGTCCTGCTGGCGATCCCGGCGGCGGCGATGGCGCCGGCGCCGACCCCGGCGGCCGAGGGCACCACCGCCGACATGGACTATGTCCGCGGCGTCGAGTTGATCGAGGACAAGCGCTACGCCGAGGCGGTCACGCTGCTGCGGCTGGTGGTCAACCGCAACCCGGACAACGCCGACGCCTGGAGCCGGCTCGGCTTCGCGGCCCGCAAGTCGGGCGATCGCCGCAACGGCGAGCTTTACTACGGCAAGGCGCTGGCCCTCGATCCCGGCCACCGCGCGACCATGGAGTATCTCGGCGAGATGTACCTGGAGAGCGGCCGCCCGGATCTGGCCCGCACCATGCTGGCGCGGTTGGCGGAGGCGTGCCCCGACGGCTGCGAGCCGCGCGCCGAGCTGGAAGCGGCGATCGCGGCGTTCGAGGCCCGCAAGCAGTAGGGGCGTCCGATGGGTCCCCGCGCCACCGTCGCGGTGTCGGCCCGAGGCGCCGATCACGGCCCTGACGACGACCGCGAGCGAGCGCCCCTCCCTCCCTGTCGTCATCCCGGCCAAGCGCAGCGCGAGCCGGGACCCACCCGCCGCTTCGTCGATGAACCAGTGGCGGGCCGTCGTCGCTCCGTGGGTCCCGGCTCCGTCCCGCCGTGGGCGGTCCGGTCCGGGATGACGTCAGGGAGGGGTGCCGTCCCGCCGAACCCTCCCCCTCCTGTCGTCATCCCGGCCAAGCGCAGCGCGAGCCGGGACCCACCCGCCGCGCCGTCGGTGGCCGCAGCGGCGATCACTCGGTCCGCACCCGCTCCCGCCAGGCGAGCAGCACCGCGCCGGCGACGATCAGCGCCGCGCCGAGCCCCGACAGCGCCGTCGGGATCTCGCCGAACACCGCCAGGTCGTAGAGGGCGGCGAACACCAGGGTGGCGTAGAACAGCGGCACCACGAAGCTGGCGTCGCCGCGCCTGAGCGCCTGGATGAACATCGCCTGGGCGGTCACCATAACCACCCCGATGGCGGCCAGCAGCGCCCACTGGGTCGGGCTCGGCCAGATCCACACGACGGACGCGACGGCGACCGCGATGGCGGCGCCGAGCGCGTTGTTGATCGCCAGGATGCGCAGCATCGGCTCGCCCTCCCGGGTCTCGCCGGACGACGATTCCCCACCGGTCAGCCGCTTCACCAGGATGGTCTCCAATCCCATGAAGACGGCCGACGCCAGCGCCACCAGGGCGACCGGCTGGAACGCCTCGGCACCCGGCCGGATCAGCACCAGCGCGCCGGCCAGCGCCACCGCCGCGGCCGCCCAGCGCCAGGGGCCGATCCGCTCGCCGAGCAGCGGGATCGCCAGCACCATGGCGACCATCGGGCTGAGGAAGCTGATCGCGGTGGCGTCGGCGAGCCGCATCCCGGCGGCGGCGGCGAACATGGTGCTGACCGCCGCCCAGCCGCACAGCGTTCGGCCGACATGCCCCGGCCAGGCGGCGCCGGCGAAACCGGGGCGCGCCCAGGCCAGGATCGGCGCCAGGGTCAGCAGGGCGAAGGCGAAGCGGCCGGCGCTGACCTGCAGCGGGTGCATCACCTCGCCGCCGATGCCGCGCCCGAGCGCCTTGGCCATCAGCGAGGTCGCGGCGATGCAGGCGCAGGCGACCAGCATCAGCCCGACGGCGACCAGCGGTGAGCTCCGCGACGGCATCGGCGTGGCGCCGCGGCGGGCGTCAGACCGCGCCCTTGGCCTTCTCGGCGGCGATCTCGGCCGCGCTCATGCCCAGCACCTCGGCGAGCACCTCGTCGGTGTGCTGGCCGAGGGTCGGCGGCGAGCGGCGGTACTCGATCGGCGTTCCCGACAGCTTCACCGGGTTGGCGATCAGCGGCACCGTGCCGGCGCCGGCGAGCGGGTGCGGCAGGTCGATGCGCATGCCGCGGGCCTTCACCTGCGTGTCCTCGAACACCCGGTCGATTGTGTTGACCGGGCCGCACGGCACGCCGCCGGCCTCCAGCGCCGCGACCCAGTCGTCGGTGGTGCGGGTGGCGATGTACTCGGCGATGCGGGGGGTGAGGTCGGCGCGGTTGGCGATGCGCAGCGGGTTGGTGGCGAAGCGCGGGTCGTCCTTCAGGTCGGCGGCGCCGGCGATCTCGCACCAGCGGCGGAACTGCCCGTCGTTGCCGCAGGCCAGGATGACGTGGCCGTCGGCGGTCTTGAACACCTCGTAGGGGACGATGTTCGGGTGGGCGTTGCCGAGCGGGGTCGGCACCTTGCCGGAGACCAGGTAGTTGGTGCCCTCGTTGATCAGCCACGCCACCTGGGTGTCGAGCAGGCAGCAGTCGATCTGCTGGCCCTCGCCGGTGCGGTCGCGGTGCCGCAGGGCGGCCAGGATCGAGGTGGCGGCGTACATCCCGGTCATGACGTCGGTGATGCCGACGCCGACCTTGACCGGCTCGACGCCCGGGGTGCCGGTGATGCTCATGATGCCGCCCATGCCCTGGGCCAGGAAGTCGTAGCCGGCGCGCCGCGCGTACGGGCCGGTCTGGCCGAAGCCGGTGACCGAGCAGTACACCAGCCGCGGGAACTCCGCGCGAAGCTGCTCGTAGCCGAGGCCGAGCTTGGCCAGCGAGCCGACCTTGAAGTTCTCGACCAGCACGTCGCACTCCGCCAGCAGCCGCTTGGCCAGCGCGATGCCCTCGGGCTTGGCGAGGTCGAGGGTGATCGAGCGCTTGGAGCGGTTGGCGCACAGGTAGTAGGCGCTCTCGCTGGTGTCCTCGCCGTCGGGGCCCTTCACGTAGGGCGGACCCCAGCGCCGGGTGTCGTCGCCCTCGCCGGGCCGCTCGATCTTGATGACGTCGGCGCCGAGGTCGCCCAGCAGCTGGGTGCAGGTCGGCCCGGCCAGGATGCGGGTCAGGTCGAAGATGCGCACCCCGTCGAGCGGCAGCGGGCTGGTCATCGCGGTCGTCCTCTGTTGATCGGCGGGTGACGGGGTCGGCGGGTCAGCGCGTCAGCGGGTGAGCGGATTCATGGCGGCGGCCGACGGCGCGGTCTCGCGCACCGACGACAGCGCCGCGTACGGCTCCAGCCAGGCGGCCAGCGCCGGGCGCTCGTCGCGCCAGCCCGGGACCAGCTCGTAGAAGTCGACCATGCCGATCGCCGCCACCAGGGCCAGGTCGCCGTAGGTGATCGCCGGCTCGTCCGCCGGGGCGCCGATGGTGCGCTCGAAATAGTCGAGGGCGCGGTGGGCGCGCTGGCGCTCGACCTGCAGGATGAAGGCCGACTGTTCGGAGGGGTTGCGGCGCAGCTCGCGCGACCAGTTGGTGACGCCCTCCAGGAACCCGCTCATCAGGCTCTCGTGCGCCTGCGCCTGCCAGTCGGTGGCGCCGGGCAGCGACGGCGCGCGCGAACTGCGCTGGTCGAGGTAGCCGCAGATCAGCCGCGACTCGCCGAGCACCAGGTCGCCGTCGACCAGCAGCGGGATCTTGCCGAGCGGGCTGTGCTCGAGCGCCTCGCTGTCGGGGGTGCGCAGCGCCACCCGCACCAGCTCGATGCCGTCCATGATGCCGCCCTCGATGGCGACGATCCGACAGATCCGGGCGTAGGGCGAGTTGGGGGTGTAGAACAGCTTCATCGGGGGAGTCCTCTCACGGCCGGACGGCGCTCAGGATCATCTGGCCGGCGGTCATCCAGTGCAGATCGACGCCGACGAAGCCGGCGTCGCGAAGCCAGTCCAGGTGCTCGGCGACCGTGGACGGCTGGTCCATGGGGTCGAGCACGGCGTGGCGGAAATGGTTCCAGTCGGCGCGCCGGAACGCCTCGAAGCCGCCGAGGTCGCCATCGATCTCGAGCGACCGCCGGCGGGTTTCCTCATCCCACAGATCGGCGGCGATGGCGTTGCCGGCCGCGGTCTCGGGACGGATCACGTCGGCCAGCGCGAACACCCCGCCGGGCGACAGGGCGGCGTGCAGGTCGGCGAACAGCGCGCGCTTGCCGGCACCGTCCAGGTGGTGCACCGCCAGCGACGACACCACTGCGCGCAGCGGGGTCTCGAAGGCGCGCCAGTCGGTGGCGGCGATGTCGATCCGGCGGGTCGCCAGCCGGTCGGGATCGCCGGCCCGGGCGCGGGTGGCGGCCAGCATGCTGTCGGAGCCGTCATAGGCGTGCACGCGGGCGTCCGGCAGCCGCTGCAGCAAGGCTGCGGTCAGCAACCCTTCGCCGCAGCAGATCTCCAGGATGTCGCCGGACGCGGCGCAGCGCGCGACCCGATCCACGACGATCGCGATCTGCCGCTCGCGCTGCGGCACGGCGTAGCGCGACAGGTCGCGGTACACCGCGCTCTCGGCCTCGGTCCAGGTGTGGGTCGGGTCGGACATGCTCGGAACCTAGCGCTTCCCCCGTCCGCCGTCATCCCGGCACGCCCGACCGTCACCGCCGGCCTCAGATCCGCCCGTCATAGGCCTTGCGGTCGATGCGGCAGGCGCACAGCGTGAAGGTGTCGGCGGTCAGCCCGTCGCGGATCGCCGCCTCCAGGGTGGCGCGGTCCTCGCACACCACGCCGCGGCCGCCGATCTTCTCGGCGATGCCGGCGAAGTCGGTCTCGGCGAAGTCGACCCCGGCGTTGCCGTAGGCCATGCCGCGCTGCTTCATCTCGATCAGCGCCAGCGAGGCGTCGACGAACACCACCACGATCACCGGCAGCCTTGTGTCGCGCAGGGTCACCAACTCGCCGAGGATCATCTCCAGGCCGGCGTCGCCGGTGAAGGCTACCACGGCGCGATCCGGGGCGGCGATCTTGGCGCCGGTCGCCAGCGGCAGGGCGCAGCCCATGGTGCACAGCCCGGTCGACTGCAGCACCGCGTGCGGCACGAAGCTTTCCCACACCTGGCTCGCCAGGATGCGGTGGGCGCCGCTGTCGACGGTGATGACCGCGTCGCGCGGGACCGCCCGACGGACCGTGGTGACGATCGCCGCCGGTCCCCAGGCTTCGTTCTGGCCGTAGGCGCCGGCCAGCGCCTCGCGCGCCAGCGCCGGCTCGCCGCCCGGCCAGCGCACCGGCCGCGCCTCGACCCCGGAGCCGATCACCGACAGGGTGGCGCCGACGTCGCCGACGAAGCTGATCGACGCGTGGTGCATGTAGTGGGTGTTGGCGGCGGCGGCGACCTCGATCACCCGCTGGTTGCCGGCGTCCCAGACGTTGCGCCAGCCGACCCGCATCTCGATCGGGTCGTAGCCGGCCAGCACGATCAGGTCGGCGGCCTTCAGCAGCGGCAGGATCTGGCGGTCGGCGACCGGCGACAGCCCGGCGCCGCCGAGCGACAGCGGCGAGTCGTCGGGCACCACGCCCTTGGCCTTGTAGGTGGCCACGGTCGGGATTCCGAAGCGCTCGGCGAAGGCGCGGACCTGCGCCTCGCCGCCCTGGCTCAGGACGTCCAGGCCGACCACCATCAACGGCTTCTCGGCGCCGGCCAGCCAGTCGCGGGCGGTGTCGAGTGCGGCCCCCGGCGCCGGCACCCGGGCGAGGCCGGGCGAGCGGCGCACCGGCAGGGCCGGCACCGGCACCTCGGCGGCGGCCACCGAGATCGGCAGGTCGAGGTGAACCGGCCCGGGGCGCGGGTCGAGGGCGATCGCCACCGCCTTGTCGGCGAGCGCGTCGATGGCGCCGGCGTTGACCCGGAAGCTGGCC
>CAYNFA010000217.1:0-6531 GCA_964396345.1 uncultured Thalassobaculum sp. | reverse complement strand
CTACACCCTGAACCTGATCGACACCCCCGGGCACGTCGACTTCGCCTACGAGGTCAGCCGCTCGCTCGCCGCCTGCGAGGGCTCGATCCTGGTGGTCGACGCCAGCCAGGGTGTCGAGGCGCAGACGCTGGCCAACGTCTACCAGGCGATCGAGGCCAACCACGAGATCATCCCGGTCCTCAACAAGATCGACCTGCCGGCCGCCGACGTGGCGCGGGTCAAGGAGCAGATCGAGGACGTGATCGGCCTCGACGCCTCGAACGCCATCGAGATCTCGGCCAAGACCGGGCTCGGCATGGAGGCGCTGCTGGAGGCCATCGTCGAGCGCCTGCCGTCGCCGAAGGGCGAGCGCGAGGCGCCGACCAAGGCGATGATGATCGACAGCTGGTACGACAGCTACCTCGGCGTCACCTGCCTGGTCCGCGTCCACGACGGCATCCTGAAGAAGGGCCAGCGCGTCAAGATGATGCAGACCGGCGCCGTGCACCCGGTCGAGCGGGTCGGCGTGCTGACGCCGAAGGGCCTCGAGGTCGACGCCCTCGGCCCCGGCGACGTCGGGTTCCTGAACGCCGGCATCAAGACCGTGGCCGACACCCAGGTCGGCGACACCATCACCGACGAGCGCCGGCCGGCGGCGTCGGCGCTGGCGGGCTTCAAGCCGAGCGTGTCGGTGGTGTTCTGCGGGCTGTTCCCGGCCGACGCCGGCGAGTTCGAGCACCTGCGCGACAGCCTGCAGAAGCTGCGCCTGAACGACGCCAGCTTCCACTACGAGATGGAGACCTCGGCGGCGCTCGGCTTCGGCTTCCGCTGCGGCTTCCTGGGGCTGCTACACCTGGAGATCATCCAGGAGCGGCTGGAGCGCGAGTTCGACCTCGACCTGATCACCACCGCGCCGAGCGTGATCTACAAGATCCAGCTGACCGACGGGAAGAACATCGAGCTGCACAACCCGGCCGACATGCCGGACGTCATGAAGATCAAGTCGATCGAGGAGCCGTGGATTAAGGCGACGATCTTCGTGCCCGACGAGTATCTCGGCCCGGTCCTGACGCTGTGCACCGACCGGCGCGGCGAGCAGATCGACCTGACCTACGCCGGCAGCCGCGCCATGGTGGTGTACCGGCTGCCTTTGAACGAGGTGGTGTTCGACTTCTACGACCGCCTGAAGTCGATCAGCCGCGGCTACGCCAGCTTCGACTACTCCCTCGACAGCTACCGCGAGGGCGACCTGGTCAAGCTGTCGATCATGGTCAACCAGGAGCCGGTCGACGCGCTGTCGATGATCGTGCACCGCAGCCAGTCCGACCCGCGCGGCCGGGCGATGTGCGCCAAGCTGAAGGAGCTGATCCCCCGGCAGCTGTTCAAGATCGCCATCCAGGCGGCGATCGGCGGCAAGGTGATCGCGCGCGAGACCGTCGGCGCGCTGCGCAAGGACGTCACCGCCAAGTGCTACGGCGGCGACATCACCCGCAAGAAGAAGCTGCTGGAGAAGCAGAAGGAGGGCAAGAAGCGGATGCGGCAGTTCGGCCAGGTCGAGATCCCGCAATCCGCCTTCATCGCCGCCCTCAAGATGGACGGCTGAGCCGGCATGGCCGGGCGTCAGCGGCGATGACGACCGTCGATCCGGTCGCCTCGTTCTACCAGCGGTTCCCCTACCCGCCGCGCGATCCCGCCGCGGCGCCCGACACGCTGGCCTGGATCCTGCCGGCGAACCTGCCGACGGTGGCGCACCACGTGTTCGCAGGCGCCCTGCCGCGCGGCCGGCCGCTGCGCTTCCTGGTGGCGGGCGGCGGAACTGGCGACGCGGTGCTGGCGCTCGGCGGCTGGCTGCGGCGGCTCGGCCTCGACGGCTCGATCGACTACGTCGACCTGTCGCGGGCGTCCTGCGCGATCGCGCGCCGGCGCGCCGAGGCGGCCGGCCTCGACAACGTCAGCTTCCGGATCGGCCCGCTGGAGGCGCTGGCGAACGGCCCGGCGGGACAATACGACTACATCGATTTCTGCGGCGTGCTGAACCACGTGCCGGATCCGGCCCGGGCGCTGGCGGCGCTGGCGCACGTCATCGCGCCGGGCGGCGGCATCGGCGTCATGGCCTATGGCAGTCTCGGCCGGACCGGAGTCTACGAGGCCCAGGCGGCGCTGCGGATGCTCGGGGTCGACGGCGCCCGGCCCGACGGCCCGGCGCTGGCGCGGTCGTTCGCGGCGGGGCTGCCGACCAGCAACTGGCTGCTGCGCAACCCCAGCTTCGAGCGCATCGCCGAGGCCGACGACGCCGAGCTCTCCGATGTCCTGCTGAACCCGCGCGACCGCGCCTTCACCACCGACATCCTCGACGACCTGATGACCGGGGCCGGGCTGGCGATCCGCAGCTTCATCCCGCCGTTCCTGTACGACCCGGTGCCGGCGCTGCGCGACCCGGCGCTGAAGGCCGCCGCCACCGGCCTGGACCGGCGCGGGCGCTGGCGGCTCGCCGAGCTGCTGCAGGGCAATTTCAGCAAGCACGTGTTCTACGCCGTCAAGCCGGCGCCGGGCGCCACCGGTGTCGCCGCCGGCGCGGGCGACGACGACCCGGCCGAACGGCTGCTCGCCGATCCGGCGACCGTGCTGTTCCCAATCGCCATCGACCTTCCGGCGGTCGCCGCCGCGCTGGCGGCGCGGCCGGCTGAGCGCCGGTCGCTGCAGGTCACCGTCGACCGCCGCTCGGTGACGATCGGCATCCGGCTGTCGGACCTCGACCTGGCGATCCTCGCCGCCCTCGACGGGCCGACCCGTATCGGCGCGGTCACGGCCCGGGTCGCGGTCGGAAAGTCGGCGCCAGGCGAGGTGGCGGCGGCGCTCGGCCCGCTGCAGCGCAAGCTGACCCGGCTCGGGCTGTTGCACCTGATGGCGGGCTGACCCGCTGCTTGGCGGTGTTTCCGGAAACCCGTGGACGCGCCGGGCGGCGGTCCCCACAATCGATCCGGTCAGGGACGATCGGTCCCGGCGCCCGGCAAGGCTGGGGGACGGAGCGAGGGAGACGCATGACCGTCCGGTACGTCGCAGGCGACAGCAGGCCGGGGTCTCTAGGATGAGCGCTGTCGGCGACGGCCCGGGCGACTCGTTCTGGACGCTGCCCGGCGAGCACGCCGAGATCGCCATCGAGCGCGTCGGCGAGTTTCCGCTGCTCGCCGAGTGCCTGGCGGTCTGGCGGCGTCTCGCCGGCGGCGGGCTGCCGGCCGCGATCGACCCGCTGCAGTTCCCGCGCGCCGCGATCCGCGGCCTGAACCTGTTCGAGCGCGAGCCGGCCAGCGACGACTGGCGGATCCGGATCGTCGGCAGCCTGGTCACCGACCATGTCGGGTGCGAGCTGCGCGGCACCGGCCTCGTGCAGAACTTCACCGATGCCGACCGCGGCGTGGTGCGCGCTGCCCTCAACGCGGCGGCGTCCCGGCGCGAGCCCGACCTGCTGCGCCGGCACTGGGTCGATCCGCGTGGCGTGCGCTGGGCCTATGTCCGGCTGTACCTGCCGCTCAGCGGCGACGGCGCGACGGTCGACCGGTTCGCGACCGTGATCGATCCGCCGAGCTTCGGGCGGGTGCCGGCCGACCCGGCCGGGGTGTGACCGTCGGCCCTCCGCCTCGGGCGGCGGCTTCGGGCCCTGGGCCTCCCGGCGGGCCGGGTCGGCGAACGCGGTTGTCGCGGCGCCGGGCTGCCCCCATGATCATGAGAGGCCCCGTCGACCCGACGCCGCCACAGGAGAGCGTTGCGCAATGCCGCCGTCGAGCCAGTCGGATCCGGTGTTCTGGCAGCTGCCGGGCGTGCACACCGATTTGCCGATCGAGCGGGTGGTCGAGTTTCCGCTGCTCGCCGCCACCCTGGCGATGTGGCGGGAGAGTGCGGCCGAGCGCCTGCCGGCCACCATCGACCCGCTGGCCCTGCCGGTCGCGGTCATCAAGGGTGTCAGCCTGTTCCGCCGGGACCCGGAGACCGGCGACTGGCGGGTGTGGCTGGCCGGCTCGCTGCTGACCGACGGCCACGGCCGCGAGATGCGGGGCACCGGCCTCGCCGACGGGTTCGCGCCCGCCGACCTGGACGGCGTGCGCCAGGGCATCGACCGGGCGGTGGCGCGTGGCGAGCCCGAACTGCTGCGGCGCGAGTTCCGCGACCCCGAGGGGCGGCGCTGGTCGTTCGTCCGCCTGCTGCTGCCGCTCAGCAGCGACGGCGTGCGCCGCGACCGCTACGCCATGGTGATCGACCCGGCTACCTTCGGCGCGCCGTTCCAGGACTGAGGCCACGCGGCTGTGGCCAAAGCGGCCGCCCTCGGCCAGGATTCGCCCTCCCGTCCATCCCCGCTCGAGAGTGCCATGACCGATACCGATCCGGCCGCCGCCCGCCCCGCGGCGGCCGCCCGCACCGTCGCCGTCACCGGAGCATCGCGTGGCCTGGGCGCCGCCATGGCGCGGGAACTGGCGGCGCGTGGCCTGACCGTCGGCTGCCTGTCGCGCAAGGGCATCGGTTCCGAGGAGGGGCCGGTACCCACCGATCTGGCGGCCCGGATGATCAACATCGCCTGCGACGTCGACGACCCGCAATCGCTGCGCTCGGCGCTGGCGGCGCTGGTCGAGCGCACCGGCGGCCTGCACGCGCTGGTCAACAACGCCGGCATTCATCGCCAGGGCCGCAGCGAGAGCTTCGACCCGACCGATTTCGCGGCCGTGCTGCGCACCAACGCGACCGGGGTGTTCGCCGCCTGCCAGGCCGCGCACCCGCATCTGTTGGCAGCCGGCGGCGGCGTGATCGTCAACATTGGCTCGCACTACGACAAGATCGGCGTGAAATACAACGCCGCCTACTGCGCCTCGAAGGCGGCGGTCGGCGCCATCACCCGCTGCCTGGCCGTGGAGTGGGCCCGGCAGGACATCCGGGTGGTCGACGTCGCCCCCGGCTTCACCCTGACCGATTTGAACCGCAGCCACATGGACGACCCGCGGTTCCGCGCCTTCATCGAGCGCGCGATCCCGCGCGGCCGCCCCGGCGAGGCCTGGGAGGTGGCGCGCTTCGTCGCCGCGATCGTGGTGGAGGACATCCCGTTCCTGACCGGCGAGACCTTCTACATCGATGGCGGGCAGGCGATCGCGAATTGATGCCCGTCGCTTCGTGAGTCCCGGATCCGTCCCGCCGGGGGCGGGCCGGTCCGGGATGACGGCTATTTTTTTGATGTCGTCATCCCGGGCGTCGCGTAGCGGCGACCCGGGATCCACCAAACGACGCGCGCTCTACCACGCCTTCATGAACACCTCGTCGACCGGGATCTTGTAGGCCTCGGCGAGCGCGTTGGTCTGGTTGAACATGCCGACCACCGCCAGCAGCTCGCCGTACTCGGCGTCGGTCATGCCGAGCTTGCGCGCCGCCGCGGTGTGGCTGCGGGTGCAGTAGTCGCAGCCGTTGGTGGCCGACACCGCGACCGCGATCATCTCCTTGAACTTCGGGTCCAGGGCGCCCGGCGCCATCACCTCCTTCAGCCCGTACCACAGCCGCTTCAGGCTCGGCGGGTGGCTGGCGAACACCTTCCAGGCGTTCGGCACGAAGCCGATGCCCTTGGTCGCCATGATGTCGTCGTACACCGCCCGCACCTCGGCGTCGGCGTCGTCGTACTCGACCATCGCCACGGTCGCCGGCTCGCTCATGACGGCAGCTCCTCTCGCTGGTTTCATCCCGGCCGAACTGTGGCATGGTCGCCGGCGGGCGACGATAGCAAGCGAGGCGCACCCATGAAGGTCTTCGATACCGATCTCTCCGGCCGGACCGCCCTGGTCACCGGCTCGACCCGCGGCATCGGCTACGCCAGCGCCGTCGGCCTGGCGGCGATGGGTGCGGTGGTCGCGGTCAACGGCCGCACCGCCGAGGCGGTCGATCACGCCATCGCCGCGCTCGGCACCCGGGTGCCGGAGGGCCGGTTCCTGGCGGCGCCCGGCGATCTCGCCACCGCCGAGGGCTGCGCCGCGGTGATCGCCGCCGTCCCCGAGGTCGACGTGCTGGTCAACAACACCGGCATCTACGAGCCGAAACCGTTCGCCGAGACCCCGGACGAGGACTGGCAGCGGATGTTTGACGTCAACGTGATGAGCGGCGTGCGCCTGACCCGCCACCACCTGCCGCGCATGCTGGAGCGCGACTGGGGCCGGGTGGTGTTCGTGTCGTCGGAATCCGCCATCGTGGTGCCGCCCGAGATGATCCACTACGGCTTCTCCAAGGCCGCCCAGCTGGCGATCGCGCGCGGCTCTGCCGAGCTCACCAAGGGCAGCCGGGTAACCGTCAACTCGGTGCTGCCGGGACCGACCTGGGTCGAGGCGCAGGTCGAGCGGGTGGCGGCGCGGGCGTCGGCCCAGGGCATCTCCGTCGACACCTTCAAGGAGCAGACCTTCAGCCTGCGCCGGCCGTCCTCGCTGCTGCAGCGCTACGCCGAGCCGGAGGAGGTGGCGTCGCTGATCTGCTACGTCTGCTCGCCGGCCGCGGCCGCCACCAACGGCGCCGCTCTGCGCTGCGCCGGCG
>CAYNFA010000216.1:0-6555 GCA_964396345.1 uncultured Thalassobaculum sp. | reverse complement strand
ATGGAGCAGAGGCGTTGGACACCTCCTTTCTGAAGCGACGCGGCGAGTCCTGGTACGTTCGGGTGCTGGTCCCGAAGCACCTTCAAGCCCAGCTCGGCAAGCCCGAGATCGTCAAGGCGCTCGGAACCAAGAGCCAGCGGGAGGCCATGCGACTCCGGTGGCCTGTGGTTGCCGAGATCCAGCAGAGCTTCGGGCCCCGCTCCAAGCTCCCCGACCTTGCGGAAGCGCTGGAGTTCGCCAAGGTGCTGGGAGCCGCCCGCGCCCAAGCCACCAGCGACGACGACGGTCTGAGCAACGCCGCGATCTACGCGGGCTTGGCAGCCGATCGAGCCGCGGAGCTTGAGCAGTCCAAAGGTGCGGACGCGGCGCGGCGGTGGTTCGACATAGCCGCGAACCGCGCCCTGCCACTTTCGATTGCCGTTGACCGGTGGCTTGCCGAGACCGCGCGGTATACTCAGCAGACTCGGCAGCAGCACCGGGCCGCGGTGAAGGAACTAGAGGACTTCCTTGGCGATGCCCCGCTCACTGCGGTCAACCGCGCGGCGGCCGGCCGCTTCGTGTCCGAGCGCCTACTTGGGAAGATCAAAGGCAAGACCGTCAATCGGAAGATATCCAGCCTGAGCCAGTTGTGGAAATGGGCCGCCAAGCGGGGACACGTCGAGGAAAACCCGTGGACTAACCAGGGAGTCCCTAAAGATGAGGTCGTGTCGGAGTCGGACGACAAACGGCCGTTCACCCCGGCCGAGCTTCGGACGCTGCTGTTCCCCGGCCCGAAGGAACAAGCGGTCCGGGACCTCATGATGCTGTCGCTGTTCACGGGGGCGCGGATCAATGAGCTTTGCGAGCTGAAGCCGGGTGACGTGGAGAACGGCGGCATCCGCATTCGTGCGGGGAAGACAAAGGCCGCAGCGCGGTGGTTGCCAATTCCGCTGGGCATCAGGGGCGTTGTCCAGCGTCGCGCGCAGGACGGCGACTGGTTATTCCCGGAGGCGAAGCCGGGGGGCTTCGACAAAAAGCGGTCATGGAACGTCGGCAAGCGGGCGGGGCGGCAGATTGACAAGGCTCTCCCGGAGTTGGGAAGTGTGGTCGACTTCCACTCTCTCCGCCGGTCCTACTCGACCGCTTGCGAGCGGGCTCAACTCTACCGGCCAACGCACGACGAACTCATGGGCCACAAGAAGGGTTCTCTGGCGCTTGACCTCTACTCCGGCGGTCAGTCTCGGGAGCAACTTCGGAAGGCGCAGCGGGCCGTGTCCCGGAAGATCGTCGGATGGCTCAGGGGCCGCAGCGACGACTGATCGCCGATCGTGGGGCCGGTCCGGGCGGCTTCCTGTGGGGCCGATAGCGCGGCAGTGGGGACCACGGGGGCGTCGACAAAAACAGTGGGCCACGGGTGCACGCGGCGTCTGCGCTCCACCGCTGTCCGGCCGGCCTGTCCGGGTAGGCCATGCCGATCAACGGGCTAGTGGCCGGGGTCCTCCCGTCCATAGGAGGCCCCGCCCAGCCCGTCTGTCGGAACCGGCCCCGGTCTGCACCCGCATTGTCCCTATGTGTCACCCTTGGCCGCCAATCGAAACCCTAGGCATTCTGCGGCTCTCCGGCCGCTCAGGGTGACAAGTAAGGGGGGGTCACTCCTCTCCGGCAGCTCTCAGCGACTGGCCCCGCCGATCAGAACCCAGGGTCCACCGGATCGAGGTGCTGTTGCACGGCTCCCCAGATGCTGGAGGCAATCAACGCCTGTCGGCGATCATCGGCATCCAACAGGGCCGCCACGAGTAGGGCGGCGGCTGTCACGCAGTCCGCCTTGGGGTCGCCCGCGAGTTCCTTTAAGGCCGCCTGGAGGCGCCTCATCTGCGTCCCAGTCAACAGCGGCGAACCATGATGCACCTTCGGTCCCTCTTGCTCTCTGGGCTCGATGCCGAGTTCCTCCGCGTACTGCCGCCTCGCCCGGTACACCGTCCGCTTGGACGCTCGGCACAACTCCGCGGTCTCCGCGACCGTGGGCAACCGTCCGTGTGCCCCCTTGAACAGCAGCATCTTGTTCTTGATGTCCGCCGGGGACCGGGCAGAGCGGACGGCCTTGGTGTTGCTCACGGCCGCCAACAGGGCGACATCCTCGGCAGTCCCGTTGGCCACCCTGGCCGGGATCGTCCGCCACCCAAGCTGCCAAGCGGCGGCGACCCGGTGGACCCCATCGACAATCAGCACGGCGCCCTTCGGATACCGCTTGCCGCCGATGGTCTCCTCTCGGCTCAAGCGGATGCCGTTGGGCCTGTCACCGCCGGGCAGATGCATCGGGCTCCGGATCGCGCTCATGCTCTCGTGCATGTCGTCGAGGTGCGAGCGGTCGACCGAGAAGGCGGCAGCCTTCCCCGTCAGACGATGAACCACGGTCGCTGGGTCCGCCGCATCCCGTACTTGTATGCACACGGGCGCCGACGCGGGGTCGCCCAATGTGATGTTGATTTCGGTGGCCTTGTCCCGCAGTCGCGCTTTGATGCGTACGACGCGGTCAAGGCTGTCACTCGTCGAGCGACGCTGTGTCATGGCGGGGCCTCGTTCGGGTTTATCTCCGAGAGGCCCACCCTTTGCGTATGGCTCCAGGAGTCCGAACGCGCCCCACTGACGGGGTCGGCTCCCTTCGGCTACCCACGTGGCCTGGGGCCTCCTCTCGGCTGCTGGTGGACTCCTGACGGGGCTATGGGGAACCGTGCCTAGCGGGGCGCCCGCCGAACACCGACCATACGAGAACGCCAACCATCAGCGCCCAGCCGGTCAGCAAAGCGGTGGCGAGGACGTCCACTAGACAGCCTCCTCCCGAGCCCGGTCCATGCTCGCTCGGCCGATCACCCGCCGCACCGCCTCTGGCGTCCAGGCGGTCCCGCCCCGCGGCGTCCGATAGCCGTTGTCCTGGAGCCATCGTGCGGCGGCCCGAAGCCCGCCCTGGGCATCGACCGCGGCCTTGACGGTTTCGACCATGTCGGCGGCGAAGCTGTCGGCCCTCGCCTTGCGGGCCTCGGTGGCCAACCGATGGTCCACCTTGGGGCCACCGCGGTATCCACCGAGGCGCTTGCCGCGGGCCTTCGCAGCCTGGAGGGCGGCCGACGTGCGCTCGGCGATCAAGCCCCGCTCCAACTCGGCGACGGTCGCAAACTGCTGAAGCATGAACCGGCCGGCGGCCCCGGTCGGCAATTCCGGAAGCTCGGCGAACCGGACATCCACGCCCTGGTCCAGGATGTTCATGAACAGGGCGACGTCGCGGGCCAGCCGGTCGATCTTGGCGACCACAAGGGGCAGCCCGCGGCGCCGCGCTTCGCCAATGGCCTTGTGAAGCTCCGGCCGGTTCGGGTTGCGTCCGCTCTCGACCTCGACGAACTCCGCGACGGGTGGGAAGTCATCCCCGAGGAACACTCGGACCTTGGCCCGCTGTGCGTCGAGCCCCAGGCCGCTACGGCCCTGCTGGTCCGTCGAGACCCGGTAGTAGGCGATGGCCTTCATAGCGCCTGTCTCTCTGCCGTGTACGTTCGTTGTCGGTAATGATACGGCTATGCCTTCGCCTCTTTCAAGTAGCCTGGGCGAAAGATGCCCGACGTGTCGGAACCGAGATCCACGCGAAACGAGCCGGTGGACACGAACGTCACGGTCAAGAACGCCTCCCGGAAGCGGGCCATGTACACCCCGCCACTTCCGTCAGGTATGTGTGCCCAAGTGTACGCAAACTGCCTGGACACCTCCTTCTTTCCCTGACGGAGGGTCGCGACGGGACCGATGATCTCCCGAAGCTTGGCTGGAATCTCATCGGTGAAAGCTTGATAGTTAGTGAACCATCGAACAGCGATGGTGCCCGCTGCCGGCAGGATCACACCGGTCTTTTCGTAGTGCAGCGCTTGCCCGAGCTTTGCACCGAACCGGAACATGGCCGAGTTGATCAGGTCTCCATTCGCGTTGAGTGGATTCGCGTTCACTGGCAATTGCCCGGACCGAGCTTGAAACTTCCTGATCTGCTCCGGTGTCGGCTGCATCTGCACGAGGAGATCCGGGAGGCGTTGCGCCACCTTGGCAAAGAGTCCTGCGACCTCGGTTTCCTCCTCCACCGTCTCAGGGTCCGGGTACATGCGGCTGAACACGCTAACCGCAAGCTCATCGTCCCGGCTGCCCTGATTGCAGCCTGGGCACGCTGAGAATTCCAGCCCAGCCGGCCGATCCCGAAGAGCGAAGATCGTCCTGGGCGGCATGTGGTCGACCTGCTCAGCCTTGGCTGTGCCGCCGCAGTAGATGCACATCGGCTGATTCTGGAGCGTCCGCTCGCGAAGTCTTCCTCTGTGTTGTCCGTTGTTCACCGGCTGCCTCCCATCGTCCCGGCGGAAGGTTATACGACGTTGTTGCCCGCCGTCGTCCCTGTCGCGCAGCACCGGAGGCCAGCGACTCTGGAGGGCATCCCCCGGTCTTCCGAGATGCCCCGAGGCGACCCCCACCGCCCCCGCCGGGGACCGGGGGAAGCCACGAGGCCAGCGCGCGGGTAATCCCGTTCACGAAACTCCGGGCAAAGTTTAGAGGCCGCCATGCCAGCGCCCCGACCGCTCGTGGGACGCCGGGCAGACCACCCGGGCAATGGAGCTAGAGGGCGACGAGTTCGGCGAGTTTGGCCGCGACCTCTGCCATCGAATTTTCTGCAGTACTTAGGCCGCTCCGCGAGCCCAGCAGGGGGCTGACGTCGCGTAGAGCTTCATACGTCGTGTCGTGCAGAATGGGGACGAGCAGGTCACGCACAAGCAGCGCCGAAAGTTCCTTGTCGGCGATGCCCTCTGCTTTGAGGCGACGCAGCAGCGCAGGGGTCACCAGCACGATTCCGACTCTCGACCTCGCCAGTCCTCTGTCGATTTCACGAAGCAACGGCGCGCCGAGGACCACATCCTTCTCGCTGAACCAGACCGAGACACGGCGTGTCTCAAGGAGATCGTGCAGTTCCTTAGCGGCCCCTGCCCGGTCGTCCCACGCATGGCAGAGAAAGACGTCCCGAAGGTCAGGCTGGGGCGCTCGCTTCTCGACACTGTCGCGGAACGGCGTGAGTGCCCGCACCTCGGCAAGCGTGTACGTGACGGTCGAACCGGCTCGCGACCATCTCGGCCTTCCGTTGCTGCTGGAGCCGCCGACGCTGCTCCGGCCGCCCCCGCTGCTTCCCGGCGCGGGGTAGGAAGGCGACGAGTGCGACCCGAAGCCCCTGTAGCCGCCATAGCCGCCACTGCATGCAGGGCATTCCGCTCGACCGCTCGCTGTGCGATGGCCTCTAACCGGTGCTGTGCATCTAGCCATTTCGTCCCCCTCGCGCATCATCGCCTCAAACGCGAGCGAGGACGCCGCTTTTCTACCGAGAGGTTACATGGTGTGTCGCCCGTGGGGAACCTTGATGCGATGCCGCTTCCGCCTGCACCGCCGCTCGTGCTATCTGTACCGACATGGCACATGTCAATTTCGGTACAGATCAGGTTATTTTACGATTTAATATCAGCTAGTTAGCTGGTTTGGCTGAGGGTCCCGCTCCCTCCGCCAAGATTCACGGTATAAAACGTTGATTTAATTGAGTGTTCGACCTGGGCGATCAGATCGGGCCCTCAATCGGTCCCTCACCGAATGGCGGTAAGTGTCAGCGCGTAGCGGCCGCTGCGGGATCCTGCGCAGTTGGAGCGCTTTCTCCTACTCCAGGCCATTGTCCGCTAGCACGTCCTTGGCGACGACACGGATCCGTCGATCCGTGTCGTCGGGTTGCCCCTTGCAGGTAGTCGTAGCAGTCGGCGCTGGGGTCGCTCCGGCGGCCGGTCGGCCATCGATCAGAGGCGCGCCTGCCAGCACCACATACATTGCGCCGGTCAGAATACATTGCGCCGGTCAGAACACGGGTCGGGCCGCCTCGGCGCGGACCTCGTGCAACGGCCGGCCGTCCCGCTCAAAAGCAGTGATGTTGGCGATCGTGGTCTCCGCGATCGCCGTCAGCGCCTCCTCGGTGAAGAACCCCTGATGACCGGTGATCAGGACGTTCGGGAAGGTGAGCAGTCGGGCGAAGACATCGTCCGGGATGACCTGGTCGGACAGATCCTCGAAAAACAGGTCGGCTTCCTCTTCGTAGACGTCGAGGCCGAGGCTGCCAATGGTACCGTCCTTCAGGCTGCGGATTACTGCCTGGGTATCGATGACGGCACCGCGGCTCGTGTTGATGAGCATGGCGCCGCGTTTCATGTGGGACAGTGCGACGTCGTCGATGAGGTGATGGGTCGCAGGGGTCAACGGACAGTGCAGAGTGACGATATCGCTCAGCCGCAGCACCTGGTCGAGCGGCAGGTAGCGAACGCCGAGCGCCTCGCACGCGGGATTGGGGACCGGATCGGCGGCGATCAGCCGGCAGCCGAACCCGGCCATTATTCGAGCTACTGTTTGGCCGATCAGTCCGGTGCCGACGATCCCCATCGTTTTGTCGACGAGATCGAAGCCGAGCAGGCCGTCGAGCGCGAAGTTGCCCTCGCGCACGCGATTGAAGGCGCGGTGTGTCTTGCGGTTCAG
>CAYNFA010000215.1:0-6569 GCA_964396345.1 uncultured Thalassobaculum sp. | reverse complement strand
TGCCGGGTGAAGACCGAGGCGCACGCCTACCAGCGCGTAACCGAGAAATACGTGACGGTGGTGACCGACGAGATCGGTGCCTGTCCGGTCCTCATACCGGCCCTCGAGGCGGGAATTGACCCGGCGGTTTTGGTGGCTAGGCTCGACGGCATCCTGCTGACCGGCAGCCCGTCGAACGTCGAACCACGGCACTACCAGGGCACTCCCGCCGAGAATCCGGACGAACATGACCCAGCGCGCGATGCCGTGACCTTGCCGTTGATCCGGGCCGCGGTCGCGGCCGGGGTTCCGGTGCTCGGGTTGTGCCGGGGCTTCCAGGAAATGAACGTCGCGTTCGGCGGCAACCTGCTGCAGCGCATCCACGATGACGTCTCGCGGCTTGACCATCGCATGCGCCGCGACGTTCCGTTCGACTGGAAGTACCGCAAGGCACACCCGATCGCGCTGACCCCCGGCGGGGTCCTCGAGGGCGTGGCCGGAACCGGCCCACACCTGGTTAATTCGCTGCACGGCCAGGGCGTCGACCGCCCGGGCGAGCGGGTGCGGGTCGAGGCGACCGCGCCGGACGGAATCGTCGAGGCGATTTCGATCGTCGGCGCGGCGGGGTTCACGCTCGGCGTGCAATGGCACCCGGAATGGCCGCGCCCGGCGGCCGGCATCGACCGGGCGATCTTCCAGGCGTTCGGCGTGGCGGTCCGCGCCCGCGCCGCCGGACACCGCCCGGCCGCCGCTGCCGCAGCCGAATGATCGCTACCCGAGGACGCCGACCAGCCAGAGGGTGATGGCGGGAAAGGCGATCAGCAGCGCGACCCGCAGGCCGTCGGAGATCAGGAACGGCAGGACCCCCCGGAAGCTCTCGATCATCGGCACGTCGCGGGCCATCGAGTTGATGATGAACACGTTCATCCCGACCGGCGGCGTGATCAGCCCGACCTCGACCACCACCAGCGCGATCACCCCGAACCAGATCGCGGTCTCTTCCGGCGACAGCCCGAAGTCGAGCGCCATCACGATCGGAAAGAAGATCGGGATGGTCAGCAGGATCATCGACAGGCTGTCCATGACGCAGCCGAGCGCCAGGTACAGGAGCAAGATCGCGACCAGGACCAGCATCGGCGACAGTCCGCTGCCGCCGATCAACTCGGCCAGCGTGTCGGGCATCCGGGTGAGCGCGAGGAAACCATTGAACAGCTCCGCCCCGAACAGGATCAGGAAGATCATCGCCGACGCTTCGGCGGCCCCCAGCAGGCACTCCCTCAACCCCTGCCAGCCCATGCCTTCCTTGACCACCGCCAGCAGACCGGTGGCGGCGGCGCCGAAGGCGGCGGCCTCGGTCGGGGTGAAGACGCCGGTGTAGATCCCGCCGATCACCAGCACGAAGACCAGGATCGCCGGCCAGACGTCGACCAGCGAGCGCAGCTTCTCCGCGGTGCTGTGCTCGGGTCCGGCCGGCCCCTCCTCCGGGTACAGGCGGACATAGACGGCGATCGCCAGCATGTAGCCGACGGCTGCGAGAATGCCGGGAATGAAGGCGGCCAGAAACATCTTGGCAATGTTCTGCTCGGTCAGGAGGGCGTAGATCACCAGTATGACCGACGGTGGGATCAGTATGCCCAGAGTGCCGCCCGCGGCCAGGGCTCCGGTCGCCAGCGCCCCCGAGTAGCGATAGCGCTTCAACTCTGGTAGTGCCACCTGACCCATGGTCGCGGCGGTCGCCAGCGAAGATCCGCAGATCGCCCCGAACAGCCCGCAGCCGCCGATGGCCGCCATGGCGATCCCACCCGGCCGGTGGCCGAGCCAGGCGTTGGCGGCGCCGAACAGGCCCCGGGACAGGCCGGACCGGGTGGCGAACTGCCCCATCAGCAGAAACAGCGGTATGACCGTCAGGGAATAGCTGGAGAACAGGTAGTAGGCGCTGGACTTCAGCTGGGCGACCAGCGGTAGCCAACCGGCGATGAACGCGAAGCCGCCGCCGCCGGCCAGCATCATGGCGACGCCGATCGGCATGCGCAGCGCCATCAGCGCCAGCATGCCGGCGAACACCGTGAGGCCGAGGCCGGTGCCGCTCATCGAGCGGTCGGAATCGGCGACGCTCCACGCAGCAGGCCCACCGCCGCCCCGTGCAGGCAGACCAGGCACAGCAGCCCGAAGGCCGGCACCATGACCGCGTAGCTCGGCCAAGTGGGAACCCCCAGCACCATGGTCTGGTCGTTGCCGAGGTAGGTGTCGATGCCGCCGAGCGCCATCCGCCAGGCGACCAGCCCGGCGCAGCCCGCGAACACCAGGGCGTTGAGGCCGTCCAGCCGGGCCCGTGCCGCCGCCCGCATCCCGCCGGTGAAGAAATCGACGATCACGTGGCCGCCGCGAACCTGGCAATACGGCAGGAACGCCGCCACCGCCGCCCCGGCGCCGAGCTCGACGAGCTCAATGTCGCCGGAGATCGGGGCCGAGAACAGGTAGCGCCCGGTCACGCTGAGCACGGTCATTAGCGCGCCGGCGGCCAGCAGCAGCCCGCCAAACACCGCCAGCAGAGCGGACAGCGCGTGCAGAACCACCCCGACCGGATCGATCGGGGCGGTTGACTCCCGGACCGGGGTGTCCGACGTCATTCCCGGGAGCGCGGGCGTCCGTGCGTCACCGCGTGTGCTTGTCGAGCATGGCGTTGGCGTCTTTCAGGAGCGCCGTGCCGTCCTTGCCGGCCTTGTCCATTTCGGCGATCCAGTCGCCGCGGACGCGGGCGGTGAGTTCGCGCATCTTCTCGACCTCGGCCGTCGACAGCTCGACGAGCGTTCCGCTCTCGGCGGCTTTGGCTCGGCCGGGCGCCTCGATCTCGTCCCACACCTTGCCGACCCACTCGGCCATCCGCATCCCGGTATGCTCGTCGAGGACCTTGCGCAGGTCGGCGGGCATGCCCTGGTACTTCGCCTTGTTCATGGCGAGAACGAACACCGACGTGTAGAGGCCGCGCGCTCCGGGCGTGACCGCGTGGTTGTCGACCAATTCGGAGATCTTCAGCGGAATGGTGATCTCCCACGGGATCACCGCGCCGTCGACCACTCCCTTGGAAAGCGCCTCCGGCAGCGCCGGCACCGGCATGAACACCGGAGTCGCGCCCATCGCCTCCAGGGCCTGGCCGATCGAGCGGCTGGGGGCGCGAACCTTGAGGCCCGACAAGTCGGCGATGGTCGCGACCGGCTTCTTGGTGTGGATCACGCCGCGGGCGTGGACGTGGAACATCAACGGGTGCACATCGGCGAATTCCTCGCGCATGTGCTTTTCGTAGAACTCCTGGACCGCCATCGTCGTCGCCGCCGCCGTCGAGACCATGAAAGGAAGCTCGAACACGGCGGAAGTCGGGTACCGCCCGGGCGTGTAGCTCGGCAAGGTCCAGACGATGTCGACGACCCCGTCACGGGCCTGGTCGATCAGCTGCGGCGGCTTGCCGCCCAACTGCATGGCCGGAAAGATTTCGATCGCGATGCGACCGCCGGACGCTTTCTCCACCTGCTTCTTCCAGGGCTCGAGGACATTCTTCTGGGTGTTGGCGACCGGTGGCAGGAAATGGTGGACACGCAGGGTCACGTCGGCGGCGTCGGCGGCGCCCAAGGGCGACACCAGCGCGGCGGCTGTCAGCGCGCCGAGCACCAGGCGGCGGATCTGCATTTCGGAATCCTCCCTCTGTTATGACCGTTCCCGTTGTCATGACGGGATGGGCAATGGCCGCGTCGCGGCGTTGACGAAGACTATGAAAACCGGGGGTTGGCGTGTCAACGCGCCGGCATTGTTTTCCGAATATCTCGGTCATAACCGGACGAGCACTTGCGCGACATCATCCGGCTGGGATCAAGCCATGGCGGCCCAGTTGCCCCGTCTCCCGCCGGCCGCCTCGGCCGCTCGGCGGGAGGCGCCGGGTGGAAATCGCGGCGCTGGACCTGATCGTGTTTTGGCACTCAAATACCGCCATCGTCGGTCCCCGAAGCGGTCCGCAGGCGAGAGATGCGTGTTTTCTGTCCTGCGTAACGACCCGAACAAGTGAGATTCAGCAATGCGATATGTGATTGATCCGCCGGTGCAGGCAGCTGTTCCGGTGGCCGGGACGGACGCCGCCTTCCCCGTTCGCCGGGTCTACTGCGTCGGCCGCAACTACGCCGCGCACGCCCGCGAGATGGGCCACGACCCGGATCGCGAGCCGCCGTTTTTCTTCATGAAGCCGGCCGACGCGCTGGTCGTCGGCGGCGCCGACATGCCGTACCCGGTGGCCACCGCCGACCTTCATCACGAAATCGAAATGGTCGTGGCGCTGGGCAAGGGCGGGCGCGACGTGCCGGTCGAGTCGGCCAACGACCTGATCTGGGGCTATGGCGTCGGCCTCGACATGACCCGCCGCGACATCCAGGGCGAGGCCAAGAAGCTCGGCCGACCCTGGGATATGGGCAAAGGTTTCGACAAGTCGGCGCCGATCGCCGCGCTGCGCCCGGTCACCGCCACCGGTCTGATCGAGAACGCGGCGATCTGGCTCGACGTGAACGGCGTGCGGCGCCAGGCCTCGACGCTGAAGGCGCTGATCTGGTCGGTACCGGAAACCATCAGCTACCTGTCGGGCTTGGTGGAACTGCACCCGGGCGACCTGATCTTCACCGGGACGCCGGAAGGCGTGGCGGCGGTGGGGCGCGGCGACGTGCTGCACGGCCATGTCGACGGGCTGACCGACCTCGAGGTCAGGATCGTCTGACGTGCGGATCGCCACCTGGAACATCAACTCGGTGCGCCTGCGGCTGCCGCGGGCGCTGGAACTGCTTGCGGCCGAGCAACCTGACGTCCTGTGCCTGCAGGAGATCAAGGCGCTGGCCGATCAGTTCCCGGCGCAGGCCTTCGCCGACGCCGGCTATCCGCACCAGGCGGTGTCCGGCATGAAGGGCTACAACGGGGTCGCGGTGGTCTCGCGGCTGCCGATCGTCGAGACCGAGCGCTGTGATTTCTGCACCCGCGCCGACGCCCGCCACCTGGCGGTTCGGATCGCCGGCGGGCCGGAGCTGCACAACCTCTACGTCCCGGCGGGGGGTGACATCCCCGACCCGGTGGCCAACCCGAAGTTTGCCCACAAGCTTGAGTTCCTGTCCGAACTGCGGGTTTGGTTCGCCGCCGAGCGGAACGCCGGCCAGCCCATGATCCTGGTCGGGGACCTGAACATCGCGCCGCTCGAGAACGATGTGTGGTCACACAAGCAGCTGCTCGACGTGGTCAGCCACACACCGGTGGAGGTGGAAGCGCTGTCCGAACTGCAGGCCGGGCTCGGCTGGCTGGACGCGGTGCGCCACCGGATCCCGGCGGACCAACGGCTGTACACGTGGTGGAGCTACCGGGCGCGCGACTGGGACGTGTCGGACCGGGGCCGACGCCTCGACCATGTCTGGGTGACCCCACCGCTCGCCGGCGCGGTGCGCCACGCCAGCGTGCTGCGGGCCGCCCGCGGCTGGGAGAAGGCCTCCGACCACGTGCCGGTGATCGTCGACCTCGCCCTCGGCTGACCGACCGCGGCGCCTACACCCGCTTCAGCATGTGGATGCGGCCGTCGTCGATCCCCGGCGGCAGCGGCAGAGGCGCGAGCCCGGGCACGCCCTCGATGGGCTGGTCGCTGACGACCACGGCGCCGAGCGCCAGAAGCCCGGCGATCATCGGCGCCGCCCTGGCCACCAGGGCCATGCTGCCCGCCTTGTCGCCCGTCCCGATGTCGAGATGGGCGATCGCGGCGGTGTGGCCGAGGTCCGCGAGCGCCCGCGGCAGGGTCTCGAACAGGTCGCCGAGGTAGAGATTCTCATCCGGTGGCACGCAGTCGGGGTGCGCCGCGACCTGGCGGTCGAACACCACGACCCGCCGGCCGGGCAGGATGGCGCGGAGATGGTCGTAAGTCCGGCCGTTGCCGAGCCCGAACTCCAGGGCCGGCCCGTCGATCCCGGCGACCCGCCGGGCGGCGTCCTCCAGGGCGGCCTTCTGGGCCTGCAGGCGTCGGATGGCGCTGTCGAGTCGGCTCATGGATCCTCGCGTTCGCTCGGGTCGGGGCGTCTGGCGTCAGCCGGATCGGTTCTTGCTCACCGCGTCGCGCAGCTGGGCGTTGGTGCGCTCCAGGCGGGCCGCGAGTTCGCGCATGATCTCGATGGCGATCTGCGGGAACTCGTTGATCAACCGGAAGAACAGCTCCTTGGTGATTTTGAGCGTCGTAACCCTGTCGACGGCGCTGACGGTCGCGGTCCGAGGCACGTCGCAGAGGATGGCGATCTCGCCGACCACGTCGCCGGCACCAAGCCGGGCAACCTCGATGTCGCCCGACGCGGTGCCGATGCGGACCGAGGCTTCGCCTTCGATGATGATGTACGCGGCGTCACCCAGGTCGCCCTGCCGGCACAGCACCTGGTCGGGCTGGTAGGTGAGCCGCTCCGAGGTGAAGGCAAGCAGCTTCAGGCCGTCCGACGCCTATCCCGGCGGTGGGGACCCGCGCAATTTCATCGCCGCCGGACGCGGCGGCACGAGATGTTTCAAGGGTGCGATAGACTATGTGCGCATCTATCACA
>CAYNFA010000214.1:0-6576 GCA_964396345.1 uncultured Thalassobaculum sp. | reverse complement strand
GCTCGGTGGTCATCGCCTGCCTTTGGTCACGGCACGATGATGATACTGGCAGGCGCCGCTTAACCGGCCGTTAAGGACGGAACGGCCGCAACGGCGCGTGACATGGCGGAACGGGACCCGTGCCGGGGCGGCGGTGACGGCGATGACTTGAAAGCGCTACTGTTTGAAACAAGCTCTGGGGCTCGCCCGTGACGCGGCGCCCGCTCCGGGACGCCAGGCGAGGAGAACGCCCATGGCTGACGTTCAGTGGCCGCAACGCATAGCGGCGCAGATCGATCCAATCTGGGATGGGCTGCGGGCCGACGCCGAAGCGACCGCTCGTACCGAGCCCGCCCTGGCGAGTTTCCTGCACGCCACCGTGCTGGCCCATGACACGCTCGAGCACGCGCTCGCCTACCACCTGTCGCAAAAGCTCGGTTCCGAATCCATCACCGGCCTGTCGCTGCGCCAGACGATCGACCAGGCGATTCATGGCGAGGCCGATATTGGGCAACTGGTCCGGGCCGATCTCTCGGCCGTCTTCGACCGCGATCCAGCCTGCAACAGTTACCTGGATCCCTTCCTCTATTTTAAAGGCTTCCAGGCACTGCAGGCCTACCGGGTGGCGCATTGGCTGTGGAGCAACGGCCGCCGGGCGCTCGCCCTTTACGTGCAGTCGCGCACCTCTGAAGTGTACGGCGTTGACATCCATCCGGCGGCCCGCATCGGCCGGGGCATCCTGATCGACCACGCGACAAGCGTGGTGGTCGGCGAAACCGCGGTGATCGAGGACGAGGTGTCGCTGCTGCATGGCGTTACCCTGGGCGGCACCGGCAAGGAGACGGGTGACCGTCACCCCAAGGTTCGGCGGGGCGCGCTGATCGGTGCCAACGCCACCATCCTCGGCAACATCGAAATCGGTCAATGCTCGCGCGTCGGCGCCGGCAGCGTGGTCCTGCGCGACGTGCCGCCCAACACCACCGTCGCCGGGGTGCCGGCGAAGGTGGTCGGAGAGGCTGGCTGCGAGCGCCCGGCACTCGCCATGGATCAGCGCTTCTGGGAGGATCCGCGGGTCTAGCGGCTGTCGACGCTGGTCAGCGCTGGCGGCGCTTTGCGTTTCGTCGATCGTCAGCAGATACTCTGGATGACCGCAGATGGCCGAGGGGGGGGACGCCGTGACCGCACCGACGGAGCCGCAGGAGACCGTGGATGCCGCGTCCACGACGCTGCTGACGGCGATCCGGCAGACATCTGACGAACTGCTGCACCAGCACGAGGCGATGGTCGGGCTGATTACCCACCTGCTGGCCACCGCCCTTGGCCACGACGTGGCGGCGGCGGCGGAACTCTCCTATGCGGCTTCACTGCACGACGTCGGACGCAGCGCGATGTCGGGCGAACTGTTCGCCAAGGACGGTGCGCTGACCGAGGACGAGATCGCCGAGATCCGACTCCACACCAGCCGCGGCGGCGACCTGCTGCTGGCGGCGGGCTTCGACCCCGGTGGCCTCGCGGTGCAGGCGGCCCTGCATCATCACGAGCGCTTCGATGGCTCCGGTTACCCACAAGGAAGCGCCGGCGACGCGATCCCGCTGGTCGCCCGCCTGGTCGCGGTCGCCGACGTCTATGACGCCTTGCGGGCGGCGCGGCCCTACAAGCCGGCGTTCGACCACGCCGCCGTCTGCCGGATCCTGCTCGAGGGCGACGGGCGGTGCGATCCCGCCCATTTCGACCCGGCGATCCTGGCCGCGTTCCGCGATAACGCCGAAGTCATTCGCCGGCTGTGGTCGCCGACCGGCGGCGCCTGAAGCGCGCCTACCGTACCGTCGGGTGGTACTGGTACAGCCAAGTCTCGGTCAGGACGATGCTGCCAGTTCGCAGGAAGCAGCGCAGTTCCACCGGTTCGGTCCCGTCGACCGTGAGGTCGAACTGGGCGCGCCAATGGCCGGGAACGTCGTTGGGCACGGCTTCGGTGAAGATGTAGGAGAAGGTTCCGCGCGACGCGCTCAGCACAGCCTCGGGCAGTTGTCCCATCGGCAACTCGGCCAACGGCCCGCCGAGGAACTCCACCATGAATTTCCGCACGTTGGGCCCCGGTCGCGGCTGGCCGGGCTGCCCGCCGTTGCCGAGCCGGGTCGCCATGCACCGCCCCAGCCGGGTCGGAAACGGCTCGTCGGCCAGCCAGTGAAGGCGGTAGGCGATATCGATGTGACTGCCGGCGCCGTGCGGCGCGTCCGGCACCCACATGGCGCAGATGTTGTCGTGAATCTCGTCGTCCGTCGGAAGCTCGACCAGTTGTACCTTGCCACGGCCCCAGTCTCCCACCGGCTCGACCCAGGCCGTCGGCCGCTTGTCGTACTTCACGCCGTCCAGGTAGTGGTCGAAGTTGCGGTCGCGCTGCGCCAGGCCGAAGCCGCGCGGACGCTCGTCGAGGAAGCTGGAAATCATAACCTGTGGCGGGTTGTTGAGCGGCCGCCAGATCCGCTCGCCGGTGCCGGTCCACAGCGCGAGGCCGTCGGAATCATGCACTTCCGGCCGCCAGTCGACCCGCGTCGGGTAGGTCTCCGAGAACCAATACATCGAGGTGAGTGGTGCCAGCCCGAGCCGCTCGACGGTCCGGCGCGGGTGGATGCTCGCCTCGATGTCCATCACCACGCCCGAGGTGCGGTGCATCACGAAGCGATAGGACCCGGCCACCGATGGCCCGTGCAGCAGCGCGTAGACCGTGACCGGGGCGTCCTCGCTCGCCGCCGGCTCGAACCAGTAGGCGACGAAATCGGGAAATTCTTCCGGACCAGGGGCGCCTGGTGCCAGCGCAATGCCGCGCGCCGACAGTCCGACCTGGCCGAGCTCGCCGACGCCGCGGAAGTAGGAGGCGCCGAGGAACGTCGCCCAAGGCTCGACCTTGTCGAGGTCGCCCTTGCGGTCCGGCTCGTGGATCCAGAAGCCCGCGAAAGCCGACGGCTGCGGGCCGAGCCCGGCCGCCACATGGCCCTCGCCGACCGTGAAATAGGTCGGGTCGTAGATGATCTCGCGGGCGGTCGCTCCGTCGACGGCGTGCATCTTCACGGTTTTCGGAAAGAACATGCCGACGTGCTGGAACGAGATCGGGTAGGCGCTGTGGCGGTACAACGAATACTGCTTGCGAAAGCGTAGCTTGCCGTGGGCGTCGTAGTCGATCCGCGACACGATCGCCGGGTCGGGCCGCGGCGGCTCCCGGTAGGGCTGGGCCGCCAGGTCCCTGGCGTGCTGCTTCAGCCAGTCGTAGGAGAACGGCTCGGCCGGGCCGAACTCCAGCCCGGTCGCGGCCTCCGCCGGCGCCGCGCCTCCCAGCAAGCGAGCGGTCCCGGCGGCGATCAGGAGCTGCAGGAGCGAACGTCGGTCGAAGGCTGCCATGGTCCGTCTATGTTGCTGTCGGGGGTTTTCGCGGGTGCGCGCTGAACGGCTCCGGAACGTCCCTTTACCCGGGATGGTTCCGGTGCCGGGAACGGGCCGGGTCGGATTTACCAGCTGCCGGTGTTCGCCATCGAGGCCCAGGGCTCGGCCGGGTCCTTGGCGCTGCCGTTTTGCAGGAGCTCGATGGAGATGCCGTCCGGTGACTTGATGAACGCCATATAGCCGTCGCGCGGCGGCCGATTGATGATCACCCCGTTGTCCATGAGGCGCTGGCAGGTGGCGTAGATGTCGTCGACCCGGAACGCCAGGTGGCCCCAGGCCCGGCCGGTCTTGTAGTCCTCCGGATCCCAGTTGTGGGTCAACTCCACCAGCGGCGCCTTCCGGTCGGAGGCGGCCTCGGTCTCGTCCGCCGGCGCAGCCAGGAAGATGTTGGTGAAGCGACCCTTTTCGCTGTCGTAGCGGCGGATCTCCTTCATGCCGAGCAACTCGCAGTAAAACCGCAGGCTGGCGTCGACGTCGCTGATCCGGACCATGGTGTGCAGGTACTGCATGGGCATGGGGGAGTCCTCCGTTCGGGCCCGAGGGCGGTTCGACCGCCCGATACATAGCGCGGAGCGGCCCGGTGTCGATAGCGGAAGCCTCGCCGCCGCGCGCGAATCCCGTTGCCGAGGCGTGTGCCGGCGCGCGCGGCGTGGCAGGATGCGGGGACCGGTGCTGCCGCACCGCCGCGCAGGACATCAAACCATGCCGCCCGACCCGATCGCCGATCCCACCCGCCGCGCCGTTTTGGCCGGCCTCGGCGCGACCGCGCTGCTGGCGGGTGCGGGCGGTGCCGCCGCCGCCCGGGAGGCACTGCGTCAGTTCCGGTTGCGGCCGGCGGCGGCCCGAGTCCGCCTGGTTCCGACGCCGCATCCCGAAACCGCCGTCTGGGCCTATGGCGGTACGGTGCCGGGGCCGGAGATCCGGGTGCGCCAGGGCGAACGGTTGCGGGTGGTGGTCGAGAACGCGCTCGCCGAGGATACCACCGTGCACTGGCATGGGCTGCGGGTGCCGAATGCCATGGACGGCGTGCCGCACCTGACCCAGCGGCCGATCGCGCCCGGCGAGAGCTTCGTCTACGAGTTCGACGCGCTCGACGCCGGCACTTTCTGGTACCACCCGCACCAGCGCAGCGCCGAGCAGGTCGATCGTGGGCTGTCCGGCCCCCTGATCGTCGACGAGGCCGAACCGATTGCCGTCGACCGTGACGTCACCTGGCTGCTCGACGACTGGCGCCTGCTCGGCGACGCCTCGATCAGCGGTGATTTCGAGACCATGCACGACATCGCCATGGCCGGCCGCATCGGGAACTCGGTCACCATCAACGGCACCGTGCCGGAAAGCTTCGCGGTGCGGGCCGGCGAGCGCGTCCGGCTGCGGCTGATCAACGCCGCCAACGCCCGGATCTTCGGCCTGGAGTTCGAGGGCCACGCCCCGCTGGTGGTGGCGCTGGACGGCCATCCGGTCGAGCCGCACGCGCCGGAGGGCGGGCGGATCGTGCTCGGCCCGGCGATGCGCGCCGACCTGGTGCTCGATATGACCGGTGCGCCAGGCCAGCGCTTTCGAGTGGTCGACGGCTTCTACCCGCGCGGCGCCTACAGGCTGATCGATCTCGCATACGCCGACACGCCGCTGCGCGCCCACCCGCCCGAAGCGTCGATCCGCCTGCCCGACAACCCGCTCGCCGAGCCCGATCTGGCGAGAGCCGAGCGCCACGTGGTGGGTTTCGCGGGCGGGATGATGGGCATGATGGGGCGCGGGATGATGGGCGGTACAGCGGCGGGGGCGGGCGTGTGGACCGTCAACGGCGTCGCCGCGACCGGGCACGTGATGGCGCCGATGCTGACCCTGGCCCAGGGCAGGACGCACGTTCTGGCGCTCGCCAACGACACCGCCTTCCACCACCCGATCCACCTGCATGGCCACTCGTTCCGGGTGCTCGGCCGGAACGGCGTTCCGACCCGGTACCGGGAGTGGCAGGACACCGTGCTGATGGCCCCGCGCGAGCGGGTCGAGATCGCCTTCGTCGCCGACAACCCCGGCGACTGGATGTTCCACTGCCACATCCTGGAGCACCAGGCCGGCGGCATGATGGGCGTGATCCGGGTCGCGCCGGACGCGACCCGCACGTGATCGACAAGGGAGTGCCGACATGAACGCATCATCCGACGACCTTCTGGTCCGCCTCGCGCGGCTGGAAACCGGGCAGATCAGCGACGTGCTGGACGAGGCGGGGCTGCCCTGCCACGCGCTGTCCTCCGCGCTGGTGCCGATCGCCGCCGGTTCGCGCTTCGCCGGCATCGCCGTGTGCGCGCGCGGCGAGTCTGCCGTCGCGGGCCGTCACGCCCGGCCGGCGATGCCGGGCGAGGCGCTGGAGCGGGCGATGCGCCCGGGCGGGGTGCTGCTGATCGAGAGCGGCGGCTTCACCCGGGGCGCGCTGTTCGGCGGCTTCGTCGCGTTCAGCCTGCAGCGGGCCGGCTGCATGGCGATCGTCACCGACGGTGCGGTGCGCGACGCCGACGAGATCCGCGGGCTCGGGCTGCCGGTGGTCGCGGCGGCCGTGACCCCGGTGAACGGCTCGCGGCGCTGGCAGTGGACCGACGTCGACGTACCGATCGCGCTGCCAGGGCAGGAGGGGCGCCCGGTGGCGATCGCCCCCGGCGACTACGTGCTGGCCGACGGCGACGGGGTGGTGGTTATCCCGGCGGCCGACGCGGCGTTCGTCATCGAGGACACCGAGCGCCTGGCCGAAATCGAGCGTGAGATCGGCCGCGGCCTGCGCGAGGGCGGCACCCGGGCCGAGGTGTTCAAGCGCAACCCGCGCTTCGGCCACATCCGCCCGGCCGGGTCCGGCCGGGCCTGACGCTCGCCGTACGCTTCGCCGACGCCATCGAGCACGAACGCCCGGCGCAGAGCGCCGGCGGCTTCATCGGGCATCTCGGCCTGGAAGAGGCGCTGCGGCTCGCGCGGCTGAAGAAGCCGGCGCCGCGGTAGGACCGGCCGATCTGGGGGTGGTGCGGGCGGTCGGACTCGAACCGACACTCTGTCACCAGAACTGGATTTTGAGTCCAGCGCGTCTACCAATTCCGCCACGCCCGCAGCGCCGGATAACTACTACGGCTGGCGGCGGCGATCGACCAAAAAAGTTGCGGCTCAGCTCAG
>CAYNFA010000213.1:0-6582 GCA_964396345.1 uncultured Thalassobaculum sp. | reverse complement strand
CAACACCCCCTCGAACAGGTCCGATAGCACCGGCTGGCCGGTCTCGAAGACGCGCTGAAGGCTGTCGAGGTAGTTCCGGGGCGGCAGTTGGGTGCCGGGCGGAACGGCTGTGTTGAGCAACTGGCTGCCGTCCCGGGCGAGCAGCAGGACGTTGGCGCCTGGCAGTTCGTTGGCGATCAGCGCGTCGGCCGCCTTCTGGAACGCGACGAAATCCCCACGCTGCAACTCGGGCGCCAAGGCCAGCACACGAAGCGCCACGAGCCGCGAGTTGACGGACTGCTGGACCGCGCGTGCCACGCTGCCGGCTTCCCCGATCGCGGCGCGTTGCTCGGCGTTCCGATAGCGGATGAACTGAGTGATCGCGCTGTACCCCAGCAGAGGAAGCATGGTCGCCAGGATCAACAGCACGAGCCGCGGTCGCAGCCGCATCGGCTTCCTCCACACGCGCGCGACGGGACGCGCCTGCCTACAACACGTCGACACGGCGTGCGTTCCGAGACGAGCACGATCATGCTGGGTTTACCACTGATAGTCGTGCGGAGCTAACGAGCGGTGTGACCGCATCGACCGGCCCAGGCATCCGCGGCCGCCGCGGTTGCTGCGGCCACTGCGAGGACCGGGAGGACCAGGCGCTCCGGCGTCCCCAGCATCCACGCGGTCAGTCCCGAAACCAGAGTCCAGAGCCCCGGGATCGCCAGCAGGGATAGCCGGCCGCGACCCGCCCCGAGCAGGAGCAGCCCTATGGTCGCGAGTGCGGTCGGATCCGGGGATGTGGCGACCAGCGGCAGATTCGGCCAGGAGCGGCCGGCGAGCGCGGCCAGCAACGGCGCGCCGATGACGGCGACGGCCAGGCAGGCGCCACCGACCCAGCCCACGGCGCCGCGGCGGACGCGAAAGGCGAGCCGTCCGCGCACGACGCCGACCCACGCCAGAAGCACCGCCTGCACCACGAACGCCGCTCCGTAGGCCGGGGCCGCGAAGTCGATGGCGGCGGCGGGCCCGAGGTGGAAGCCGACGCCCACCCAGGCCCAGGCGGCGGCCAGGACCGCCGCGACCGCCCGCCCGCTGTTGGCCGTCGGGCGAAGGACCAGCGCGAGCGCCAACAGGACCAGCCCGTGAGCCACCACCTGGAGCGGCCAGATCGACGCGTTGTAGCGTCCGAGAACGGAGTCCAGGACCGCGGCGGAGAACGGCAGGTCCATCGGCCGCTACAGATCGCGGACGTGGCGGGCCATGCGTTCGCGCATGGCGGTGTCGGGCAGGGGGCCGTACCGCGAGCCCATGTTTTCGCGCAAATGATCGACCCGTGTGGTGGCGGGGATGGCGCAGGTGACGGCGGGGTGCGAAACGATGAACTTGAGGAGAAACTGCGACCAGGTTCGGCAGTCGATTTCCCCCGCCCACGCCGGAAGCGGGTGCCGGCTTACCCGCCGGATGAGGTCGCCCTGCCGGAACGGGCGGTTGACGATCACCCCCAACCCGCGCTCGGCGGCCAGCGGCAGCAGCCGCGCTTCCGGCTCGCGGTCGATGATGTTGTAGGTGAACTGCACGAGGTCGATCGGCTGCCGGGCCATGATCGTCGCGAAAGTATCGTGGTCGCGACCGTGCGAGGTGGTGATCCCGATCAGCCGGATCCGCCCCTGCGCCTTGTCCTCGAGCAGCGTCTCGAGATGGCCTTCCCAGCCCAGAAGGTTGTGGATCTGCATGGCGTCGAACCGCCGGACCCCCCAGAGTCGCCGGGACTCGGCCATCTGGTCCGGGCCGGCGCCCTGGCGCCAGGTCCAGACCTTGGTGGCGGCGAACAACGTTCGAGGGGTACCGATGCGGGCCAGTCCGTCGCCGATCACCGCTTCCGACGAGCCGTACATCGGCGATGAATCGATGACCGAGCCGCCCATCTCGAAGAACGCCCGCATCACCTCGACGCGGCTGTCGCGCAGGGCGGGATCGTCGCCGACGTTGAAGGTGATCCAGGTGCCGAGACCGATCGCCGGGATCCGCTCGCCGGTCGCCGGCAGGGCTCGGCTGATCGCGGGTGCCGTCTGCGCGCCAATCGGCCAACTCGCGGCGGCCGCACCGGCCCCTGCGAGACCGGCCAACAGGGTGCGACGGCGGATCGCGTTGGGAAATCGCGGCATTCGGCTCCGGGCTCCGGCTCTGGTCTCCCCACGGGATATGGAAAGCCAGAGGTGTCGGGCAACCCGTCGGGCAATCAGGTCAGCCGCGACGCGGCCGGACCACCACCAGGAACACCGCGGCGGCGACGCAGATCAGGGCTGTGTAATCGACCAGGTGCGGAGTCACCCCGAACACCAGCTCGTTGGAGAAGACCCCGATCACCGGGACCATCAGCGTTCCGACGGTGGAAGCGACCACCGGCAGCATCTGCACCACCTTGAAGTAGGCCCAGTAGCAGATGATCCCGGTCACAAGCATGTTGTAGACCAGCGCCATCACCGGCCAGAAGTTCAACTCGTCGACGTTCCGCCAGTCCCAGGCGACCGCCACCAGCGCGATCGGGATCATGCCGAGCAGATGCTGCCAGGCGATGGCCACGGTGATCGGCATGGTGAGGCGGGCCTGCTTGATCACCACCGTCCCCGCCCCCCAGGAAACCGCGGCGCCCAGCACCAGCAACGGCCCGACCGCCGACCCGGTGAGCGCAACGGCGTCGACCGAGAACAGCAGAACCATGCCGAACAGCCCGATAGCCAGCCCGACGATCGCCCGGTTGCCGAGCCGCTCCTTCAGGACGATGGTGCCGATCAGCGTCGCCCACAGCGGCATGGTGTAGGCGATGATGCCGGCGCGTCCGGCGTCCATCAGCATCACGCCGTAAGCGACCAGGATGTTGAACAGGGTGATGTTCAGCAGCCCGCCCAGGAGCACCGTCCGCCACTCGCCGGCCGGAACCCGCAGGGAATGGCCGGCGATGGCCGAGATCAGGAACAGCCCCGCGCAGGACACCGCACTGGCGGACGCCCGAAACACCCACGGCGGCAGTTCCGCCAGGCCGATCTTCATGATCGGCCAGTTGATGCCCCAAAGCACCGCGATCAGCGCCAGCAGGGCGATCGCGAGCGCGGGGGTGCCGCGGTTGGCGGCGGGGGCGGCAGAGTGGGACACGGTGGCGACTTCTATTGATTGCGGGTGTCCGGCCGGCGGGAGGCCTCACGCTGTCGAGGTCGGCTGCAGATCCTCGTCGAGCGGGTAGATCGGCCGACGAACCTTCTGGAAGTCCAGCATCGAGTAGTCGGAGGTGCAAACCCCGACGCCGGCGCAGTCGACGATCGAGCGGGCGATCGGCTTGAACCCGGCGCGCCAGTGTACCCGGCTCTTCAGCATCAGGTAGCGCTTGGCGGTCGGGTCGATGCCGAGGCTCTGGAAGCAGGCGTAGTCGTTCGGCTCCTGCTGGGTCGACACCACGACGATCTCGACCTTGCCGGTGTCGAGAACGGCGGTCGGCCCCATGTCGTTGAGGACCCCGCGGCTCATCGGGCCGATGTTGCGGAACCGGCCGTCGGACAGCAGCCGGACCCGCCCGGTGACGGTCAACGGCTCGCCCTTGCGGCCGATCGACGGCATGTCGGTGCGCCCACCCAGTTCCAGCGTCACGGTCGAGCCGACGCCGGAAGCGGCCATTTTCGCGACCGCGTCGGGATCGCAGACCGCAAAGGCGGCGACGTTGTCGAGCCCGGCCTCCAGGATGCCCTTCAGCACCGTCATGCTGTCCATCGAGCCGCCGGAGGCGGCGTTGTCGTAGTGGTCGAGCAGCACGATCGGCCCGTCGGTCAGCGCCTTGGCGCGTTCGAGCGACTGCTCCAGCGGCTCGATCTCATAAACGAAGTCGGCGCGGTGCTTCCAGGCGAGATCCAGGATCTCGCGGCAGAGTTCCGCGGCCTTGGCCTGGTCGCCGTCGGTCACGACGACGGCGCTCGACCCGGCGAGTTCGATGTCGGCGTGCGGGAAGCCGGTGAAGAAAGTGGCGCAGAGCGCCGAGCCGTCGGCCTCCATGCGGGCGCACAACGCCTGGATCTCGTTGTTCGGGAAGTCGTCGGTGCCTTGGCGCATGACGTGCGGCAGCATCGGCCGGTTGCCCCACGCCATGGCCGGCCGGGCCTTTCCCTTCAGCATCGCCAGGATCGGCTTGGCGGCGCGGACGCCGGTCTCGTAGACGTCGATGTGCGGGTATGTCTGGTAGCCGGCGACGACGTCGGCGTTCTCGATGATCGCCGGGTACAGATTGGTGTGCATGTCGAGCGCCACCCCGATCGGCGTGTTCGGGGCGAGTGCCCGCACCCGCTTCAGCAGGGCGCCCTCGCCGTCCTCCAGGCTCTCGGTGACCATGGCGCCGTGCAGGTGCAGCAGGATGGCGTCGCAGCCTTTCTCGACGGCGGCGCAGATCCGGTCGGTCATGTAGGCGTAGGCGGCATCCTCGACCGGCCCGCTCGGCCAGGCGCTGGCGGCCATCGGCACCACCATCTCGGCGCCGGCGGCCTCGGCCAACTCGATGAAGGCGCCGAGCGCGGTGCCGGTGCCCCGGAACGCGTCGATGGCTGCCTGGCCCTCCAGCGGCACCGGCTCGGCGTTGCCGCGCGAGAACCGTGCGAGAGGCGTCGGGACGGTCGAGAAGGTGTTGGTCTCGTGCTGCATCATGGCGATGACGACGCGCATCGACGAATCCTCCGGAGCTTCTGGGTCGGGAGCGAACAAACGGGCGGGTTGAACGAAGCATAGGCTCGGTCATCGCCCGGCGTCACCACCCACGGCGTTGCGAAGGGACGGGACGATTGTTCTAGCCGAATTCCTGCGCCGGAGCTTGGGTCAGCCTGCTGCGGAGCGCGAGCACCGGGAACACCAGCGACTTCACGGTGGCCATCTCGGGTCAGACGCTCACCGTCACGAGCACAGGTTTGAGCACCGATATTCTCAACGTGCTTGGCGACGGCGACAGAGCTTTGATCACCATTCAGAGTGGGCCGACCTATCAATACTTCGATTCGACCGGGTCCTGGATACTGCAGTAGGGGTCCTGATTGGCTGGCGGGGGGCGGGGCGGCATCAACCCGCCCCGGCCCCACGCTCTGCGCTTAAATCGGTCACTCGCCGCTGCCGCGGGGACCGAGCGGCTCGGTGGCGAGGCTTGCGTTGTAGTAGCGCTTGATACCGGTGACCTCGCGACCAGCCCAGGGCGGCGGGTTGACCGGATGATCGGCGCTCGGCAGCTCGACCTCGGCGAGGACCAGCCCGGCGTTGTCACCCTCGAACACGTCGACCTCCCAGACCAGACCGCCGAACGGCACGCGGTAGCGTCGCTTCGCGATCACCGAGCCCTGGCGCAGCGTCAGCAGCTGCTCGGCTTCGGTGACCGGGACCGCGACCTCGACTTCGGCGCGCAACATCTCGGCGCCGGCGCTCTTCACGGTCAGGAACGCGTCCTCGCCGTCGCGGATGCGCACCCGCACCGAGGCTCGGTCGGTGATCGCCAGATAGCCCTGCCGGATTGCGACGGGTGGGGCGGCGTAGTCGCGCCAAGCCTCGCTCGTCACCAGGAACTTTCGCTCGATCTCGGTCGGCATGGATGATTTCGTCGACTGTGTCGGTCTGGATAGTGCACCGGCAGGTGATGATCGTCATCCGCCGAGGCGACGTGAGCAAAAATGATGCGCTGCAATACGAGGGGTGGCCTTCAACGGAATCCGCTCTAGAATAGTTATAGAGTCAGATCCTCCCCGAGCGGCTGCGCCTTCGGCCCGTTGCCGTGCCGGCGCCCGGCGGAGCCCCGACATCAGCGCGCAAGCGGAGAAAGCGACATGGTGAAGTTCGCAATCGGTCAAGGTGTGCACCGCGTCGAGGACAATCGGCTCCTCACAGGTGCCGGCAATTATACGGACGACATCCACGTCGACGGCGCCGCCCACTCGGCGATCCTGCGCGCCCCGGTGGCGCACGCCGTCATCAGGAGCGTCGACGTGGAGGCGGCGAAGGCCGCCCCCGGCGTTATCGCCGTCTACACCGGGGCCGATGTCGAGGCCGACGGCCTCGGCGACCTGCCCTGCGTGCCGCCGGTCACCAACCGCGACGGCACCCCGCGCGCCGATACGCCCCGTCCGATTCTCGCCAAGACCAAGGTCCGGCACGTCGGCGATCCGATCGCCTTCGTGGTCGCCGAGACCCAGGTTCAGGCGCGCGACGCGGTCGAACTCATCGAGGTCGAGTACGACGAACTCGACGCCACGGTCGACACCGAGGCTGCGGTCGCCGAGGGCGCGCCCCAGTTGTTCGACCACATCCCCAACAACTTGGCGTTCGATTGGGAGAGCGGTGACAAGGCGGCCGTCGACGCGGCCTTTGCCGGCGCCCACAAGACGGTGTCGGTGCGGATCGTGAACAACCGCATCGTCGTCAACTCGATGGAAGTCCGGCCGGTCGTTGCCGAATACGATCCGTCGACCGATCGCTCGACCCTCTGGTCCTCGACCCAGGGTCCGCACGTTTTCCAGGTGCTGCTGGCCGAGGCGGTCCTCAAGATCGATCCGGCGAAGCTGCGCTGCCGCACCACCGACGTCGGCGGCGGCTTCG